>SVMQ01000271.1 GCA_015067375.1 Oscillospiraceae bacterium
TGCTGCAAGGTTTCTTACCTCGTCAGCAACTACCGCGAAGCCCTTGCCCAGCTCGCCTGCTCTTGCAGCCTCGATAGCCGCGTTGAGAGCAAGGATGTTGGTCTGGAATGCGATGTCCTCGATGGTCTTGATGATCTTCTTTGTTTCCTCGGAGAAGCCGCTGATCTCGTTCATTGCCGCAACAAGATCCTCCATGCTCTGGCTTGCGCTTGCCATCTGTGCGCCTGCCTCGTTGGTCTTGTCGCTTGCGTTTACGGCTTCCTTGGCATTGTTGTCGATCATCTCGTTGATCATCACGATGGTAGCGGACAGCTCCTCAACGGAGGACGCCTGCTCTGTTGCGCCCTGAGAGAGAGCCTGTGCCGCGGACGCAACCTGATCGGAGCCTGCAGCGACCTGATCGGAAGCTGTGCCGATCTGGGAAATGGTGCTGTTCATGTTCTTCACGAACTTGCGGAGAGAAACAAGGATGTTCGCAAATGTGCCTGTGTACATCTCCTTGTTCTCGGAGGAAACGTTGAGGTTGCCCGAAGCGATCTCGTTGAGCACATAGTCGATATCCTCTACGATGGTCTTGGTCTTTACGGAGAGCGTTCTCATGGAGTCTGCAAGCTCGCCGATCTCGTCGCCCGACTGATAGGATATCTCAAAGTTGAAGTCGCCGTCAGCCATCTTGAGTGCAGCCTGCTCCACATCCTTGACGCCCTTTACGATAAGAATGGTTATGTAGACAGACAGCGCTGTGCCGAAGCAGATAGCGATCACACCGATAATACCGATGATGATAGCGGTGAACTCCGCTCTGCGGCAGCTCGCGCCGTACATCTCGTCTGCACGCGCGGTCTCGTACTTCTGGATATCAGCGATGCTCGCGGAGATATTTTTCAGCTCGGGGAGCAGCTCGCTCTCGTATATAGCATAAGCGCCTGCTGTATCATGCGAATTTGCGGCAGTCGTGAACTTGGCAAGCGTAGCCTTTACGTCCGCAAGCGCCGCCGTGATTGCGTCAACCGAAGCCATGTCGCCTGTGTAGTGGAGCTTGAGCTCTGCCACGTCCTCTTCTATCTTAGCGATGTCCGCGTTAGCGCTGTCAAGGCAATTAGCGGTAACAGTACTGTCAGTAGAGGCGGAAGCCTGCAGCATATCCTTAGCCGTGCCGTAGAGCTGTATCATCATGTCGTCGGCCAGCTGAACGTCGTAGTAAGGCTCCTCGTAAAAGTCGGTGATAAGCCCCTCGACTGTCATGAACGCGGTGCCGGCGAACACCACGATAACGATAAGCAATGCCTGTACAATGCCGAAAGCACATAACAGCTTATTTTTGATCTTCATATTTTTCATACTTATGTCCTTTCCGCCCCGTATACTAATGCGAGACCATGAAATTTACAAAATCTGCAAGAATACAACATCCAACTTGCAGATCTGATAATTAATTATATAACAAACCTCACCCCCTTGTCAAGGTAATTTTTTGCAAAAAAATGATGTTTTAGACATCGCACAGAAATCTGTTGCAATATTTGTTAAAATGATATATAATGTTATATGTCAAAATAGATGTATCAGCTAAGGAGATAAAAAATGAGCCAGTGTCCACACTACAAGAAATGCGGCGGCTGCCAGTTACAGAATATGACATACGAAAAGCAGCTGAGCTTCAAACAGGTGAAGATAATACGACTTCTCGGGCGCTTCTGCCATGTTGACGAGATAATCGGCATGGACGAGCCATTCCACTACCGCAACAAGGTGCAGGCGGCTTTCGGCATGAAGAACGGAAAGATGATATCGGGCGTGTATCAGTCCTCCACCCACAACATCGTACCCGTGGACGACTGCCTTATCGAGGACGAGGTCGCAGACAGGATAATCGTAACGATACGCAAGCTTGCAACAAGCTTCAAGATGAAGCCGTTCAACGATGTTACGATGAAAGGCTTTCTGCGCCATGTGCTGGTCAAGCGCGGCTTTCTCAGCGGTCAGGTGATGGTGGTGCTGGTGACGGCATCGGGAGCATTCCCGTCGCAGAGGTCGTTCATAAACGCGCTGCTCGGAAAGCATCCCGAGATAACCACCATCGTGCGCAACATCAACGACAAGCACACCAGCCTTGTACTCGGAGAGCGCAGCGAAACGCTCTTCGGCAGCGGCTATATCGAGGAGCAGCTTTGCGGCATGACGTTCAGGATAAGCCCTAAGTCATTCTATCAGATAAACCCGAAGCAGACCGAGGTGCTGTACAACACCGCCATGGAGTTTGCGGGACTTACAGGCAGCGAGCGCGTCATCGACGCATACTGCGGCACAGGCACTATCGGTCTGATAATGTCGAAGAATGCAGGCGAGGTCATCGGCGTCGAGCTTAACAAGGACGCCGTAAAGGACGCGAAGAACAACGCCGCCCTCAACAACGTCAGCAATATACAGTTCTTCTGCGGCGACGCGGGGCGCTTCATGGTGGAGATGGCGGAGATGGGCGAAAAGGCGGATGTCGTGATGACCGACCCTCCCCGTGCAGGCTGCAGCCTTGATTTTCTGAAAAGCGTAGTGAAGCTGTCGCCAAAGCGCGTGGTGTACGTTTCCTGCAACCCCGAAACCCTCGCGCGCGACCTCGGCTTCCTCACCAGAAAGGGCTACAAGGCAGTGAAGATACAGCCCGTGGATATGTTCCCGTTTACGGAGCACGTTGAAACGGTAGTGTTATTGTCCAAACTAAAATCGCCACAACATATTGAGGTTGAACTGAAAACGGACGAGCTGGACTTGACCTCTGCGGAGAGCAAGGCTACTTACGATGAAATCAAGGCTTATGTCAAGGAACATGCAGGCTTGACAGTATCTTCTCTGAACATAGCACAGGTGAAGCAGAAATACGGTATCATTGAGCGTGAGAATTACAACAAGGCGAAATCTAAGAACTCCCGACAGCCTAAGTGTCCGAAGGAAAAGGAAGAGGCTATTGTTGAGGCTATGAAGTTTTTTAAGATGATATAGTTTACATTATGAGAAGTTTCCCGATGGAAGTGTGAAATGTATTGAGGATGAGATACCTTTTGA
>SVMQ01000272.1 GCA_015067375.1 Oscillospiraceae bacterium
TCGCCTGACTAACGGCGTTCTGTCCTGTCGTAGCATCCAGCACCAGAAGCGTTTCTATGCTTGCCTCGGGAAGCTCGCGGTTGATAACTCGCGCTATCTTCTTAAGCTCCTCCATGAGGTTCTTCTTGTTGTGAAGTCTGCCTGCGGTATCGCACAGCACGACATCCGCACCACGCGCCTTTGCTGCATTTATAGCATCGAAGACCACCGCAGCAGGATCACTGCCCTCACTGTGCTTTACTATCTCAACGCCTGCACGGTCTGTCCATACATTGAGCTGGTCGATAGCCGCCGCGCGGAAAGTATCAGCCGCCGCAACTATAACGCGCTTACCCTGAGCTTTAAGGTTAGCCGCAAGCTTTCCGATAGTCGTAGTCTTTCCTGCACCGTTTACGCCTATCACAATTATAACAGATGGCGATGTTTCCAACATCAGCTCATTTCCGCCCGTCAGTATCTCAGCAATGATATCACGCAGAAGCTGCTTGACATCGTTGGGGTCAGTCGCGCCTGTGCGCTTAACTGCTGCTCTCAGCTTGTCACAGATATCGCAGGATGTTTCAGCGCCGATATCCGAGAGGATGAGCATCTCCTCAAGCTCCTCGAAGAAGTCCTCATCTATCTTGGTAAAGCTGTTGAGAAGCAGCTGGAACTTGCTGAGAAAGCCATCCTTTGTCTTTTTAAGACCGTTTTTAAGCTTTTCAAACAGACCCATCTTCTTAGGTGCCTGCTCTTCAACATCCGATGCGGCTTCTTCGGTATCCGCATCAACATCGCCCGAAACAGTCTCAGTCACTTCATCCTCAGACGCATCTTCAAGCTGCTCGATGTACTCAGGCTCTTCAACGAACTCTGACTGCTCAGCTGGTTCTGCCTCAAAGGACGGTACTTCATCATCCGGCGCCTCTGCACTGTCATGCATACCCTCCTCGGGAGCCGTCAGCTCTTCCGTTTCATCTATATTCTTTTTTTTCCTGAATTTATCAAAAAGACCCATATCCACCTGTATGATACTTTAATATCATACCCTTTCCTCATGAAAAAATAATGCTGCAACTATACAACACCATTATTTATTATACACTATAATTTTTGAAAAGTCAATATCATGTAACGGTTTATTTTAATACAGAAAGGTCACCCCCGTATATACGGGAGCGACCCAAAGATGTAAGTTATTCATTAATTCTGATATCTTCCTTGCAGTTTATATACTTGAGCGCGCCCTTACGTGTACCGTAGCCGATACCATTCTGTGAAAGGAAATGCATCGACAGGCTGGTTTCTCTGAGCGTAACGTCACCGCTGCCTGTGATATCGCCGATTCCGACTACCGAGCCGCCCTCACAGTCAAGCTCCACGCTCGTCCTGCGAACAGCACAATTTACAGCGCCGTCTACGCTGCCGATACAAGCAATGCTGCGGCCTCGCATTACCGCGTGTACAGAGCCGTTGTCTATCTCGATGCTGCCCTTGCCGTCGTTGAGCGAGCCAAGTCCACATAAACTCAGACCCGACATGATGCACTGCGCGTGGTATCCCGCGAGGTAGATGTCCGTCTTTCCGTTCATAGAGCCGATTCCGACCGCATTCGTCGCGGACAGCTCCATATCCACTGTGCAGTTCTGGATATCTATAACACTGTTGCCATCGAAGTTTCCTATTGCGACGCAGTTTCCGCCTGCACAGCTTACGCGAGTGTAGCCTGCTGCGATCTTTATGACTGTACCGTTGACATTCTTGCCGCCGCCGATACCTATCGCATTTTCGCCGTTCGCTTCGACAACTATCCTGCCGATGCAGTCGATATAGATAGCACCTGCACTGTGATCCTTGTCAACACCTATTCCGTAGCAGTTGGTAAGCTCTGACTTTACGCTAAGCGAGCCTTTGCCCGTAAGATGGAGCGTGCTGGTCTGAGGCACCCATATTCCGCGCGAGACCACCTCATTGTTTCCCACGACCTCGAGCTGAAGCTCGCTTGCCGCGCCTAACGTTATGACAGGCGCTTCCTTGTCAGTGGTGAGATGCGCATTTTTCAGCGTCACCCTTGTCGTGATACCATCCTTTATTATTATGGGACAATTCACACAGGTGTCAGAATAACCCTCTATAACAACATTCTCGCTCTCGACGAATATCGAACCGTAATGCTCCGCTGCAAGCTTAGAAAGATCAATATGATCGTCGTCAACAGTATGATACACCTTTGTGTTCTTGTCACAATAAAGCAGGTTGATCTCAGATATCTCCTCGCGCAGACTCTCGGTAATCTCGTGCAGCGTGAACGGCTTAGGCTTTGAGATGTAATAGCCCTGTATCAGGTCGGAGCCGAGCATTATCATGGTCTTGAGCTCCTCTGATGTTTCAACACCCTCTGCAAGTGCAGAGTAACCATTCTCATGAATGAACTCGATTATACCCGAAACCAGCTTCTGTACCTTTGGCTTTTCATGGATGTTCTCGATAAGCGAACGGTCTATCTTGACGTAATCAGGGGCATATCTGAGCAGATTCGTGGTGTTGGAATAGCCTGTGCCGTAGTCGTCTATGGCAAGCTGAATGTTGCTTCGGCGGAAGCGGTCGTGGATTATCGCAAGCTTGTCGTCGTCTATCTCGGAGTTTTCCGTCATCTCAATGACCAGCTTTTCCATAAGCTCACCGTAATCCTTTACAAGCTCCTCCCAATCGGCATAGGACAGTATATGAGCAGGTATTGAATTAACGAACAGCTTTCTGTTCGCAAACACATTCTGATTTTTGCTTATATATTCAAGCGTATTTTTCAGCGTCGCCTTTTCGATATCATACAGTCTGCCGAGCTTAGTTGCAGCTCCCAACACCTCAAGCGGGAACATATTTATGCTCTTATCCGTGCGCATCAGCGCTTCATAAGCCACAATATCGCCGTCTCGAGCGCTCACGATGGGCTGGAAATTGTATACAAAAAGATTGTCGCTGATAAGCGTTGTAAAGCGGCGCATATTCTCGTACTCGGTCTTGTGCTGCTCATAGCGCTCGTCGGAGTATACCGAAAGCATACCCACGCCCT
>SVMQ01000021.1 GCA_015067375.1 Oscillospiraceae bacterium
GCATATCCGAAAGCATAATATCACATATCCGCATCTGCCAAATTCGCAGGATATGGTGTTCGTGTTTGAAGCACTGGCGCTGGCAGAGCGCGTCAGTGTAGTCGGCAAGACGCTGGTACACAGGATGATGAACAGGGCAGGCTCTATCTCAAATTCCAGAACGGCGGCGGTGGGGTCGGTATATGATGCGTGCGTCATGCTGCTTGAAAGGCTGGAGAGCGACGGTGTGCTTGAGCGCTACAAAAGCTCGGCGTATCGCTTTATACTTGATCTGCTGCTGTGGCATCTGAGAACGCTGAGCGGTGATGCGCAGAGACAATGCTATGAGCTGCTGCGCGGTGAATGGTCGCAGGGACTGAGGCTTGACTGTATGCCGCCTGAGGTGTATGCGCCGCATGACTATAAGGAATATCAGCGGATACTGCGCTGCTCTTTTCGGAGATACACAATGAGTAAAAAATTCAGAAATTTCTTTAAAAGGATACTTCCGCCGCCTACAAACACATTCAATCGTGAGATAGACCGCGTGCGGTCTGAGGTGGCGGCGCTCAGGCGTGAGGTCGCTGAGAATTCATACGATGAGAACGCGGCGCTGTGCCGCAGGAATGCGGAAGATATCGCGGCGCTCGCTGAGAGCAACAGAAGGCTGACAGAGCTGGTCGAGCAGCAGCACAGGCAGATAGAGCTGCTTGCTCAGAAGCTCGACAGTATGTCCTGATGACCGTACCTATTGCGTTAAGGAGCGTGCAGTAAATGAACGATACAAGCAGGTCTGACAGTACGTCTGTACTTGTTTCGATAATAGTTCCCGTATACAACGACGAAGAGCACCTGAGAGCCTGCCTTGACAGCATAGCGGCGCAGACCTGCGCTGACTGGGAGGCGTGGCTTGCGGATGACTGCTCGGAGGATAGCAGCGCTCTGATAGCGCAGGAGTACTGCGGCGCGGATGAAAGGTTTCACCTTATCCGTCTTGATGAGCATGGCAGCGCGTGGACCTGCAGAGCAAAGGCGATAGAGGCCTGCGGCGGCAGATATATAATGTTCGCGGATGCGGATGATACGCTGGAGCGCAGTGCGGTGGAGCGCGTTGTCAGAAGCATGAAAGCCGCGCCTGTTGATATACTGCATTTCGGGACTAATGTTATAGACCGCAGAGGGCTTACGAAAGAGCAGCTGAACGATTACTCGGCGTATCTGCAGCCCCCTGTCGGAGCGCTTCATGGCAGCGAGGTGTTCGACAGCTTTGCTGAGCGAAGATTTGAGGGCCATCTTTGGAACAAGGCTTTTGACGCGCGTTATGTAAAGGCTGTCATTGCTGATATCGGCACAGAGCATCTGCTGCCAAAGGCGCAGGACAAGGTGCTTTACTGGGCGCTGTGTCTGGCTAAAAAGGATGTCACCTACCGCGGTATCAGGGCGCGGCTGTATAACTATAACTACGGCTACGGCGTGGAAAGCAGCAGACGCCCGTCTGTGGCGGAGGATTGTATACCGTTTCTGGCACAGGCATGGAGCGAGAACATCATAGCCGAGATAACAAAGCGTTACGCGGATGGCGAAAATGATCGTTTTACGTCTGTTCTGAAAAGATCTAGATACGACCTTATGCGGCACAGTGTTCGCAAGCTGCTGGAGCTGTCTGACGCGCAGACCGAAAAAGGCTTCAGCCTTGCGGCACGTTACTGGGACGCACCTGATGACAAGATAATGATGATATGTGCGGCGGCTGAGCTTACATGGGACAGAAAGGCGGAGGCTGCAAGGCGGCTGCTTTCATTCGGGAGAACGACGCTGCCTCTGAAGAACCGTGTTATCGGAACATATTATGAGTGCATGAGAAACGGCGGTATACAGCGCGTGATAGCAAGGCTCGTGGATGTCTGGCATGAGCTTGGATACGAGGTCGTGCTTATCACGGACGAGCCGCCCTCGCAGGAGGATTATCCGCTGCCCGAATATGTAACGCGTGTAGTTACGGGGCTTCGGCATGACAGATGCGACGCGCGCTCCTACCTTGAGCGCGGCATGAAGCTTGCTGAGCTTGTGCGACAAAACAATATCGGCTGCATGGTGTACCATTCGTATTTTTCGCCTGTGCTGCCGTACGACGCCTGTGTGTTCAGGGCGCTGGATATCCCGTTCGTGCTGTATCAGCACAATTCGTTCTCGCGTTACCTTAAAGAAAACGACGAGCGGTTTTCTTCCATCGCTTACACAAGCACGGCGGCAGACGCTGTCGTGTGCCTTAGCGGTGTGGATAAAAGCTGGTGGAGCGGGCTCAATGCAAACACGCATTTCGTGCTCAATCCCCTTACATTTGATATGGACAAGGTCGTGCGCTCGCCGAGGGATGGACATGATATGCTGTTCGTCGGGCGATTGTGCAGGAATGCGAAGCGTCCGCACCATGCCGTGGAGATAGCGGCGCGGGTGATAGAGCGTTTCCCTGATGCAAAGCTGTATATCGTTGGCGACACAGAGGATGAGCGCTATGCGGACAGCCTGCGCAAAAGGATAGCCGAGCTTAGTCTTGAGGACAATATATTGCTGTGCGGCTTTCAGACGGATGTTGCGCCGTTTTACAGCAAGGCGAGCGTATTTCTGATGTGCTCGTCCTACGAGGGCGCGCCTATGACGCTGTGCGAGGCGATGTCCTACTCGCTGCCTGTGGTCATGTACAAGCTGCCCTATCTTGCCGCTGTGGATGGCAACGACGGAGTTATAACGGTGCCGCAGGAGGATATATCTGCCGCAGCGGACGCGGTCTGCGAGCTGTTTTCGGACAATAGCAGGCTGACCGCCGTTGGCGACCGCGGAAACGCTTTTTTGAAGAAGCTTTACGGCGATGATATCAGCAGGCAGTGGCAGGCGGTGTTCAAGTCGCTTGAAAGCGAGCACACGGTCGCTGATGCAGCGAGGGCTGACGCGGCGATACGGCTTGCGGATGATCATCTGTTCAGTGTACGCAATGCAAAGCCGCATGAGCCTACATTGTTCCAAAAGACCGTGAGCTATTACAGACAATACGGAATAAAAAAGACGGTCAAAAAGATCTTTGACCGCATAAAAGAATGATACTGATGAGGAACAGGAAATGTCAACACAATTAACAAATAAAGCAAAAGTGGCTGTCATTGTACCCATGTTCAATGACTCGGAGTTTCTGTCAGGATGTCTTGACAGCATCCTCGCTCAGACCGCACAGGACTGGGAGGCATGGCTTATTGATGACCGCTCTGAGGACGACAGCGCAGCGATAGCTCAGACCTACTGTGACAGGGATGCGCGTTTCAGGCTGCTGAAAAACGAGAAGAACAGCAGCGCTTGGGTATGCCGCGCTAAGGGCATACTTGCTGCATCCGACAGCGTGAAATATATCATGTTTGCCGACGCGGATGACGCTATGCAGCCGAATGCCGTGGAACGCGTGTGTGAGCTGATGGAAGAGCAGCCTGTTGATATCCTGAATTTCGGAACGAATGTTGTGTTTACTACTGAACTGCCCAGTAGCACTGTAACGGGCTATCCCGGAACACTTGAACCTACCGTGATACAGCTGAAGGGACGCGAGGTGTTCGAGCATTTTGTAGAGAGAAGATTTGAGGGTCACCTCTGGAATCGTGCGTTCAACGCTCAGTACCTCAAGGAGATCATCACGCGCTACGGCGCTGACAGGTTCTTCCCAAAGGCGCAGGACAAGGCGCTGTACTGGGCGGTATGCTGCGGCAAAAAGGATGTGACCTATCGCGGCGTTTCCGACAGGCTGTATGATTATTATTACGGCCGCGGTGTTGAGGGCGGCGATACAAAGCTTGATCTTATGCGGTTCAGACAGTATCTTGCTCAGGCGTATGTTGAGGATTTCGTGGCGCAGGTTATGGCTGATACAGACCGCGACCCCGAATCGTATCGTGATATTCTGGACAGATCGAGATATAGCCTTATCCACCACAGCGTGAAGAACTATGTCAGACTGCACGATGAACTCAAAGCGGACGGCCTGAGGCTGATGTCGGAATACTGGACTGATCCGCTTGACAAGGCGCGTATCACCTGCTGTCTTGCTGAGTACACATGGAATGAGCAGCCGCATTATGCTGAAATATTCAGAGGCTCCGAATTTTTCCGCACAAAAAAGAGCGGCAAGGATATCAAGGTCATCGGTACATATTACCACCGTATGGATAACGGCGGTATCCAGCAGGTGATTTCAAAGCTGGTTGAATTCTGGCATAAGTCAGGCTATGAGATCGTTCTTTTCAGCGATGCGGATATCACCGACAATGATTATAACATCCCTGACTATGTTAAAAGGGTCAAGGTCGATCTGATCTTCTCGCAGTGTACCGGCGACAATTACCACAAGCGTGGAATGAGTATCGCGAGGCTGATACAAGAGCATAACGTGGATTGCATGGTATATCACGCTTATTTTGGGGAAACGCTTCTGTATGATACCTGCATCTGCAAATGTATGAACACGCCTTTTGTATTGTACTATCACAATGTTTTTTCGAGGTTCATCAGGTACAATGATGCGAGGTTCTCTACGATACCGATGTTCTCCAAAATGGCTAATGCAGTTGTCTGCCTTGATGAGATAAGCTGTCAGTGGTGGAAGATGTTCAATCCCAACAGCAGGGTCGTGCTGAATCCGCTGACATTCGAGCTGAGCAAGACGCCTGTTGCAAAGCGCAACAGTCACAATATACTGTTCTTGTGCAGACTGCAGGAGGAGTCGAAGCGCCCTAACGATGCTATCGACATTATGAAGCTGGTGTTGCAGCGAGTTCCAGACGCTAAGCTGTATGTGGTAGGCTCAGGAGAGAAGCATACCGAAGATAAAATGAATATGCGCATCGAAAAGCTGGGTCTTGCCGATAGTATCTTTATGTGCGGTTTCCATCGCGAGGTCGAGGAGTACTATAAAAAATGCAGTCTGTTCCTCAGCTGTTCATCTCATGAGGGTGCGCCGATGACTCTGTGTGAATCACTGTCTTACGGCGTGCCGATCGTTATGTACAATCTTCCGTATCTTGTTATCAGCGGAAATCCCGGCGTTACATCCGTGCCGCAGTGCAACTTTGAGACGGCTGCGGATGCAATATGCGAGCTGCTGCTAAATAACGACAAGCTGATCGCTGCGGGCAATGCAGGCAGACAGGCTCTCGAAGAGCTTTACCGCACGGATATCGGCGCTCAATGGGAAACTCTGTTTAACGACATCAAGCCCGAGGAAAGCTGTGCTATGCTTCCTGTTAATATCGGCGAGGTGCTTATCAGAGATTATTATGATGGCGTCTGCAATACTAATAACTCAGGTAAAAATACTAACAGTGAAGATGCAAGAGTGCTCCGCAGAAAGCTGAAACACTGTTCTGACCAGCTCAACGATATCAGGAATTCCGTGTCGTTCAGAGTGGGCAGGATAATTACGTTTATTCCCAGAAAGATCAGGGACTTTTTCAGAAAAAAGAAATAAGGAGATAACGCTATGACGATTTCTATTGCAGGCACAGGTTATGTCGGTCTGTCCAATGCCATAATCCTTGCTCAGCACCACAAGGTGTATGCCGTTGACATCATCCCCGAAAAGGCGGAGATGATCAATAACCGAAGATCTCCCATCGTGGATAAGGAGATAGAGGAGTATCTTGCCGAAAAGGAGCTTGATCTCACCGCGACAGTGGACGGCGAGTCTGTATACCGCCTGTCTGATTATGTGGTAATATCTACCCCCACAAATTACGATGAGGAACAGAACTTTTTTGACACATCCTCTGTTGAGGCGGTAATTCAGCTTGTTATGAAGTGCAATCCCGACGCTGTCATGGTTGTCAAGTCCACTGTGCCTGTTGGTTTTACGGAGGCAATGCGCGAAAAATACGGCTGTGAAAATCTTATCTTCAGCCCCGAGTTTCTCAGAGAGGGCAGGGCGCTTTATGACAACCTCTATCCATCGAGGATCATCGTGGGCATCCCCGAGGGCAGTGAAAAGCTTGCGGCGGCAGGCAGGAGATTTGCCGAGATGCTGCAGGAGGGCGCGATAAAGCAGGATGTACCTACGCTGTTCCTGAAGCCGACTGAAGCGGAGGCTGTGAAGCTGTTCTCCAACACCTATCTTGCGCTGCGCGTAAGCTATTTCAACGAGCTTGACACCTATGCCGAGGAGAAGGGACTGGATGCCCGTCAGATAATTGAGGGCGTTGGACTTGACCCGAGAATAGGCTCGCATTACAACAACCCCTCGTTCGGTTATGGCGGATACTGCCTGCCAAAGGACACAAAGCAGCTGCGCGCAAATTTCAAGGATGTGCCTGAGAATATCATCGGCGCTATCGTTGATTCCAACGACACGCGCAAGCGCTACATTGCAGAGCAGATACTTAAAAAGGCGGACAAGTCCAAGCCCGTTGTCGGAATCTATCGTCTTATCATGAAGGCAAATTCGGACAATTTCCGTCAGAGCGCTATCCAGTCTATCATTCAGCTGATGGTGGAGAAGGGCGCGGAGATAGTCATTTATGAACCGACCATCAAGGCGGATGACTTCTGCGGCTACAAGGTCATCCACAGCTTTGAAGAGTTTGTCGCACAGGCTGATGTTATTGCGGCTAACCGCATGACTGAGGAGCTTGACGGCTGCATCGACAAGGTGTATACCAGAGATATCTATTGCAGGGATTGACGGTCAATAATAAACGGCATCATTTTATTGGTGCCGTTTTTTGTATAATAATATCCGAACGTATCATTACGCTCGGATATCGTTTTATTTACAGGCTGTCTACCACGTCAAGTATGAAGCGCATCTCGTTTTCGCCGTATCGCTGGTCGATAGGCAGATATACGATGTTTCGGGTCAGCTCAGCTGCTTGCGCGTTTTCGCTCTCCAGCAGCTCAGGCCAAAGGGTAGGGGTGAACACCTTGTTTTCGATCAGCTTCCTGCGAAGCTGTGCGCCGTTGTCGGTGTACAGCGGATAGAAGAACAGTCCGCCGTTATGCTTTACGTCAAGCTTGTTGCGGCATTTCAGTGCATCGCTCAGTATAGCAAAGTTTGCTTTTCGGCGCTGCATAGCGTAGTCGTAGTTGATGTTGCTCAGCATCAGCTGTGTGCTGCGGGACATCCTTGCGGCCGGAGCCGTATCCAATGTGACTTCGTTGGACTGGCTTGCAGAGTAAAAATCGGATGCGCTTTTATCTGTTCTTCCGACTATATGAGAGTATCGGTCGTAGGAGCTGTCGCGCGGAAGTGCTTCGTAGGCTGCACTGCATGGGCAGTCCGTATACAGATATGCGCCGTCTGGCACACCGAAGAACTTGCGGCAGGAATAGATAGTGTCCACTCCGTCGACAGGTTTTTGAAAAAACGACTGAACATTATCTACGATGATGCTGCGGCAGCGCTGTTTAAGCTGTGCTATATCATCGTTTGAAAGCTGACCAAAGTAATTCGTGATGTAGACATACTTGCCGTCCTGCATGACTTCGTTAAGGTCGGGGTGCATTTTGTCGTCAAGCGCATAGCAGACTACCTGCACACCTGCTCTTTTGCAGGCGTCGAAAACAGTATAGCACGAGTAGAACGGAACATATATCTTGTTTATATTTCTTTCGGTCAGCAGGAATTCGAGCGCTGTGCGCGCAAGACCGAACCTGTATGCCGATGTATGATATTCTTCTCGGGTCGGGTCGTTTTCCAGCCCGAAATAACCGCCTATCTCCATAGGGCACACCTCTTTACACCAGTGTATAACGTCGAAGCAGCTTTCGGATATCCTCGACAGAGTTGAACATCATAACGTCAATGATAGAAAGATTGGGGACGAACTCTTTTCCGAACTGGGGATATGCAATGTCGCTGTCCATACTATGGAAGTAAAGATTGATACCGTTTTCACGGAATACCGTCTTATCATAAAGCTCAGTGCCGCCGATGGAATTACAATACGTATCTGCGCCCAACAGTTTGCAGATGTGTATTACTTTATCCTGTCCCTTCAGCGAGTTGTCCTTTTCAATAGATGAAGAGATGATAAGCTCGGTCTTGATATCCATATAGTCACACAGCTTACGATATGCATAGACCATATAGGTCGCCAGGTTAGTTTCTTGATTATTAATGATATCCTCAATAACGGGATAAGCTTCGGAGAAATATGGCGCCTTTCTGTAATTCATCTCTATGGTCTTAAGCAGTTTCGTGCGCCAGAATGAATCACAAGATACTTCGTTTTCGTTGATCTTTTTATTGGGGCTTGGATCGTTCATTCCAAGATTAATGCGATGCGCAGCGCCGTTCAAAAGAATGGAATTTCTGTTTATCCATCCACCCTTGATGTAGTTAACATCGTCATATATCACAAATCTGTCAACAAGATCAATCAGCTGAAAATATCCAAGATACGGAAAAAAATAAGGTTGATAAATACCCAAGATATCAGACATTTCTACCTCCAATAATGATATCGCATATCCTGTCTACATCCTCCATAGGAAGATCAGCGTACATTGGCAGTACCATTGCACGGTCAGCGTAGTAGTGGGAAACGGGTGTGTTTTCAGCTGAGTACTTTCCTTCATAACACTCCGCACTATCAACAGAGGGATAGAAGTATCTTCTTGCAGATATGGAATGTTTGTTAAGTTCTGCAATGAGTTCGTCCCTGCTTATCGTGAAGCCATCCACTATCACAGGATAGTATGCATAGTTATATTTAACTCCCTGCTGTGGCTTGAGCAGACGCAGACCCTTTACGTCAGACAGACGCTCGGTATATCTGTCTGCGAGGACTTTTCTCTTGGCTATCTCTTCATCAATGTGGCGGAGGTTGCACAGACCCATTGCCGCTTCCATCTCGTTCATGCGTGCGTTGGTGCCGACATACTCTATGGTATCCTTGCCTGCAACACCGAAGTTTCCGACGATGCCGAAATTGGTTATCTGCTCGATAGCCGCAAAGCGCTCCTTGTCATTGTAGGACACTATGCCGCCCTCAATGGTCTGGAATACCTTGGTCGCGTGCGTGCTGAACATTGATGCGTCACCGAAGTTTCCGACGCCAACGCCGTTTATCGTTTCACCAAATGCATGAGCTGCATCGTATACTACAAGCAGACCATGCTTCTTTGCAATCTTCTCAATTGCTTCTACATGACACACATATCCGTACACATGCGTAGCAACGATGGCACAGGTCTTGTCGGTGATAAGGGACTCTATCTTTGTTTCGTCTATGGTGAGATCTTCCTCGTTTATGTCGCAGAACACGGGAGTAAGCCCGTTGCGCACGATCGAGTGCGATGTGGATATATGTGTGAATGGGGATGTGATGACCTCACCCTTGAGCGCTGCTGTCTGAAGTGTTACCTCCAGGGCAACGTGACCGTTTGCAAACAGAGCCACATTGGGTACCTGCATATATTTTTTTAGCTCCTCTTCAAATTCGCGGTGCAATGCGCCGCGACCTGTCAGCCATCTGCTGTCCCACAAGGGGCGTATGGTTTCACAGTACTCTTCAAATGTGGGCATGGATGACCATGTAACCGGTATGTTCTTCTGCATTTCGTTTCCTCCGCTTTATATCATTTTGTGTTATCTGTCGTATAGTTTACGTCGCTTTCGCGAACAGTGGGTGCTACGGCGTCCTTAGCAGATAACACCACGTCGCCCTCGCCCCATTCGATACCTATCTCGGGATCGTTCCATAATATTGCACGGTCATATTCGGGATAGTACAGCTCGCTTACTTTGTACTGCACCTCGCAGTTCTCCACAAGTGACATACACGCATTTCCAAACCCCTTAGGCACATACAGCTGTAACTTGTTTTCTTCGCTTAGTTCTACCGACAGCCATTTCATATAGGTCTTAGAGCCCTTTCTCAGATCCACTATTGCATTGAGCACCTTTCCCTTGGTGCAGCGCAGCAGCTTCGCCTGAGAATACGGCACGTTCTGAAAATGTATACCGCGTATCGTCCGCGGTTTTACCGACAGAAAGTGGTTGTCTTGTACGAATACATCCTTAATTCCAAACTTCGCAAGTGTTCTTGCTGAGTAGGACTCAGTATAATAGCCCCTGTCGTCCCTGAATACATCGGGTTCGATAAGAAATACTCCCGGTATCTCCAATTCTGTTACTTTCATGTTTTATCTCCTGAAATGATCGTTTCTATCAATCCGCTCTGACTGATGATATCGTCATAATGCGCCGTCCTCATGCTGCTGTCGCTGATGCAGTTGCCGAAATGCTCTATGCTCTTGCTGAATGTATCATCCGCAGACAGCGTGAAGCTCTGCTCCTCATTGCCCTGCTTTATGACAACGACAGGCTCGAAGCCGTCAGGCGCGGTGAGTATGCGGTTTGTGTATATCGTGCCTGTGCTGCCCCATACTTCAAGGCTGCACTTGTAGCTGTTGTCCATGCCGAATGACACCTGTGCCGTCAGACCATCGTCATTCGTGAGCGTTGCACTGCCGTAGATATCCACCTCAAAGCCGTCCTTGCTGTTGAGCTGAGAAGCGGTAACACGCGCTCTGCTGCCGAGGAACATCGACGCAAGCTTTACGGTATAGCCGCCGCAGTCCAGCAGTGCGCCGCCGCCCAGTTCCTTGTTGTAGCGGAAATCATTCGCGCCCCTGAACGGGAAGCCGAAATCTATGCGGATGAGGCGCACATCGCCTATCGCGTCCTCATTTATCTTGTTCTTTATCCAATCCAGTTGAGTATGGTAGACGAACATGTAATTCTCATGCACCGCGAGGCTGTTCGACTTTGCGAGCGAGATAAGCTCCTCTGTATCTGCCGCACAGGTAGTGAACGGCTTTTCAAGCAGAACGTGCTTTCCGTGCTTCAGTGCCGCTTTCGCCCATCTGTGATGCAGCGCAGGCGGCAGCGGAATATACACTGCGTCAATATCGGGGCAGCTCAGCAGTTCATTATAGGATGAAAACAGTCTACCGCCGTAGTTGTTAATGAAATTCTGTGCCTTTGCGCGCTCAGCCGAAACAAGCTCCTCTGTCGGCTGACCGAACCATTCCTCAGCGCTTGCGGAGGATATGCCGACAAACTCGAAGCGCTCATTTTTCATCAGTGCAGGCATGAAGCGCCTGAACGCTATCTCAGACGGGCAAAGCACACCTATTCTTATTTTATCCATAATTACATCTCCAGTATCGAAAGAAGATTACGCAGCTGGATATTCAGTACGTTGTTGAACTGCACCATAGCATTGAGCGTTGCATAGTCCATCCAGAAGTAGCCGTCGGGAAGTGAGCCGACCTGTTCGGGAGATACGCGCAGCACGATATTCTTGTTCTGCTCGTGGTAGAACCTGCCGCCTTCCTCGGAAAGGATGACGTTGTTGCGTATCTCTGCACCGTTTTGCAGCAGTCGGAAGAACAGCCTGTCCATATCGGAGTATTCCTCCTCGGGTACTGCCGCCTCAAGCTGTATGGTAGGCGCAAGCTCTATGCTGTCGAAGCAGCCTGCCTCAGGCTTTGCCTGAACAAGGAATTTCAGCACTCCGTCAAACTCGGCGGTAACAAGTCCGAATGTTGCCATGCCGTCCGCCTCAAACAGCGGCTGCGACCAATGGGTGACCTCTCTGCCCTCTATCTCGATATCACAGAACACAACCTTGAACGGGTAGCCTTTTTTGTGCGTTATGCCATCATCGGTGAAGTTCCATGACTTCATATCCGCGAGGGGAACTATCCTGTTTTCGCAGCTGTGCAGCATCTTGTAGTTGTTGATATATCTGAATGCTCTGACCATGTCGCTGTGACAGGGCTGACGAAGCATGGATGCCGCAAGCGCCTGGTCGCGGAACATTGCACAAAGCCGCTCGGTGTCGCTGAGCGTATGCAGCGAATACGGGATGCAGGACAGCACGGTGCGCGTGTCCATATTGACAAGATTGTCTATCCTCATCAGCTGCTTTATAGTGCCGAGGGTCATCCAGCGGTGGCTTGGAAGCACCTCTATATCCTCGTTCACCATTATGATTATGTTGCGGTTGCGTTTGCCGAGGAAGCGCGACGACTGCTCCGACTGTATCTGGTCTACAAGTATATCCTCAGGCTTTGCGTTAAGGAAATAGTCGAGGTAAGCAGGCTTTTTTCCGCCGTGCTTCTGAGTAAAGTTGCTCTTTGTTGCCTGAATGGTGGGGGATATCTGTATCTTGTTGACATTTCCCGGTTCTATCTTTGCCTGCATCAGAAAATGCAGCACGCCGTCTATCTTTTTGCAGATGATGCCGAGGTAGCCTATCTCGTCCTGTATCAGCACAGGCTGCTCCAGCACAAGTTCGCCCTCGCGGTACTGCTGAAGTCCGCGTATCTGGAAGAAGCTGTTGTTCTGATTGCGTATCTCGCCCTGCTGCTCGTCATAGAACCATACGCCGCTTTGTGAGAGACACATCTTTGAGATGTTCACTTTGAGCGAACGATTTTTTTCTCCGACCCAGTTGAGTATGTCGTCATACTCTGATCTGACAGCACAGTCAGCCCATGAGTCAATGATAGCTGATATTGTATTTGTCATCTGTTGCCGTACATCCTCTGATAATATTCCTGATACTCGCCGCTTATGATGTTCTCCCACCACTCGCGGTTGTCGAGGTACCACTGTATCGTTTTCTGTATGCCGTCTGCAAACTTCGTTTCGGGAAGCCATCCAAGCTCGTTGTGTATCTTTGTCGGGTCGATAGCATAGCGCATATCGTGTCCCTTGCGGTCTGCAACATAGGTTATCAGGCTCTCGGGCTTGCCAAGCGCCTTGCAGATGATCTTCACGATATCGATGTTCTTCATTTCATTGTGGCCGCCTATGTTGTACACCTCACCCACGCGTCCGTTGTGGATGATGAGGTCGATAGCGCGGCAGTGATCCTCAACATACAGCCAGTCGCGCACATTAAGACCCTCGCCGTATACGGGCAGGGGCTTGTCGTTGAGCGCATTCGCTATCATAAGCGGTATCAGCTTCTCGGGGAAGTGATACGGGCCGTAGTTGTTGGAGCATCTCGATATCGTCACGGGCAGACCGAATGTCCTGTGATACGCCTGCACCAGCAGATCTGCACTCGCCTTGGAGGCAGAGTAGGGGCTGGATGTGTGGATAGGTGTTTCCTCTGTAAAGAACAGGTCGGGGCGGTCAAGCGGCAGGTCGCCGTATACCTCGTCAGTGGACACCTGATGGTAGCGCTTGATGCCGTATTTGCGGCAGGCGTCCATCATCACCTGTGTACCCATGATGTTCGTATTCAGGAACACACCTGGATTATCAATGGAGCGGTCAACGTGGCTCTCTGCCGCGAAGTTTACAACGATGTCGGGATGCTCCTCCTCAAACACCTTGTTCACTGCATCGCGGTCGGTGATATCCACCTTGCAGAAGCGGAAATTCTCGTTGTCCATAACGGACGCGAGCGTTTCAAGGTTGCCTGCATAGGTCAGGCAGTCAAGACAGATGATGCGGTATTCGGGATGCTCTTTAAGCATATAATGCACGAAGTTTCCGCCGATAAAGCCTGCGCCGCCTGTTACTATTATCTTCATAATAAATCCTCCGAGAGTGAGAGTATGTATTTGCCGTAGTCCGTCATTTTAAGCTCCTCGCCGAGCTTGTGCAGCTGCTCCGTGGTAATGAAGCCGCGGCGCCATGCGATCTCCTCGATGCAGGATATATAGAAGCCCTGCATCTCCTGAACGGTCTTTACAAAGCCGCTAGCTTTGTGCATCCCTTTGGGAGAGCCTGTATCCAGCCACGACATTCCGCGACCGAGCAGGGTGACATGAAGCTCGCCTTTTTCAAGGTAATGATTGTTGATGGAGGTTATCTCTATCTCACCGCGCGGTGACGGCTTGACATTTTTCGCGATCTCCACCACCTTGTTGTCATAGAAATAAAGACCGGGTACGGCGTAGTTTGATTTTGGCTTTTCGGGCTTTTCTTCTATAGAGATGACCTTGTTGTTCTCGTCGAACTCAACAACACCGAATTCGCGCGGGTTTTTTACAGGATATCCGAAAACAGCGGCACCGCCATTTTCAATCAGCTCCATAGTTTGCTTTAGCAACGCTGAGAAAGACTGACCGAAGAAAACGTTATCTCCGAGTACAAGACATACGCTGTCGTTACCGATGAAATCAGCGCCGATAATGAACGCGTCGGCGAGACCACGCGGCTTGTCCTGCACTTTGTATTCGATGCGGATGCCGATGCGGCTTCCGTCACCCAGCAGCTTTTCATAATTAGGTGTATCCTCAGGCGTAGATATGACAAGTATCTCGCTGATGCCTGCAAGAAGCAGCACTGCCAGCGGATAGTAGATAAGGGGCTTATCATAGATAGGCAGCAGCTGTTTGCTGACCGCGATAGTGTTAGGATAAAGGCGTGTACCCTTGCCGCCTGCCAAAATTATACCTTTCATATAAAGCCTCCATAAATCGTCGGTCAGATGACCATATTCAAATAAATTATACACCTTATCGTTTTTTTTGTCAATACCGATACGACATATTACTAATGTCCGCGGCGGCGCGGAGCAGTGAGCTTTCGGAGTATATGAAAAGGAGAGAACGATGAGTCCTCTCCTTGTTTGTTATGCTATGTCGGCATTTCCAGCTCGTTTATCCTGCTGCGCCAGTAAGCGCGGTGAGCAAGCTCCTCAGCGTATTCCTCCTTGGTAGCAGCGCCCTCGGCAAGCTTAGCGGCGATGTAGTCTGTTGCGGCAAGCTGTGCTTTAAGCTTTACTATCTCGGCGGCTGCATTGAGCTTATCGACTTCGGGCTGCTTGTCCGCGTCGGTGCGCGGCACAGGTGCGCCCTTAATCAGCTTGTAGTTGTACAAGCCGCGCTCGTCAAGCAGTCCATCAGCAAGATAATTGCCCTGTGCATGGTGGAAGCGGTCGCCGCCGCCCTCGTCTATCTCCGTCCAACCTGTGGTGTCGGTGATAAAAGCGGAGCTGTTTACGGCTATAATGACGCCGTTTTCATCGGTCTTTGCGTAGACCTTGTATGAATTGTTTTTCAAATCTGCACCTCCTTAAAGCTCGGCAGAGAAGTCAAAATACTGCCCCGCTTTATTCTTGAATACAAGCTGTGCGGGGTCGCCTGTTACTCCGTCAGCGATGGTGAACAGTACCACTATGCCGTTTCCTGCAACGGCGCTTGCTTGGGCGATCGTAGTTTCGTATAGGCTGTTTATGCCTTTCGACGCAGTAAAAACAGTACACGGAGCTTCGCTCATGGTCACGGAAGGTTCTGCCAGACGCATAGGTGCAGGCAGGCTGCACACGACCTGTACCTGTGTGGCACTCACGACAAAACCGCTGCCGTTGTATGAAAAATTTCTCGTGCTGTCGTTGTCAAGGCGTACGAAGTATCGCTGACACTTCAGCAGCTCTGTTGCAGGGTCGGGTGGCGTGAATGGAGTTGCAACTGAGCCGAACTCTAGTTTTGCCCAAGCGACAGTTGCCGACGCTCCAACATCCACTGGTCTGATAGGCTGTATCTGCAATTCCGCTGTGGTAGGCGTGAATGTGTATTTGTGGATGCCAATTCCGCTGATTTCTGAATTAACATCATTCACAGTTGCTACAACTCTACCGCTTTTCTCAACTACGTTAACGCTGAGTGTAAAAGGCTGTCCGACCATATACTCTGGAATTTCTACCGTTTGCCGAAATGCTCTGCCAATAGTATTTGTACATTCCACCTTTAAACCGCCACTTACAACAGTTACCTTTTCTCCGCCGCCTATGAACCACATATCAACCGAATACCCATTAGCCTCATACTCCGTCTGACCTCTCTGATTAATCTTGAAATCAGGATTTATCAGCAAATTCGGGTTGCTTATCGCAGTAGCCGCCGCCTCAATAGTTTTTTCTGCGGTGAGGTGGATGTCCGTGTTGTTGGCATGGGCGTTGATGGTATCGCGCGCTGTCTGGTCTGTTGTACCGCTGCCCCCACCTGCGGGGGCGCACTTAAAAACCGGAGTCTGAAAATCGTGACCGCATATCTGCACCGAACCTGTACCCAGCAGATACATGACTCCTCCGAAACCACGTATCTGCACTGCCTGTCCTGCTGGTAACGACATAACGCCGTCCGCACCTGCCGTGATGTTCGGCTCGCCCGAAGCGTATACCGTGTCCGTGCCGTCGTTGCGGATGTCGCAGTTCTGTCCGCTGAGCCTTATCTCCTGCTCTGTGCCTGTGAGAGTGATAGTTTTTGTGTTGAGTTTCATTTTTGCCTCCTTATTCCGCCCAAATCTTATATGTGTAAACCGTGTTATATTCAGCCACTTTGACGAAAATATAACACGCTCCCGTAACCTTGGAGATATCGAGGTCGAATGTTTTTCCTATTCCGCTGGTAGCAATTTCTATTGCAACATCGTCACTCGCCGAATATATGCTTTCGGTACGCTTGTGTGCGCTGACGCCGAACGTTGGGATAAGATCGGAGTACTTGTCAATAGTACTTTTACAGGTTATGTGCAACACACTGTAATTCGTTAAGTCAACCGCATTAATCGTTTGAGCAAAAAGATAGTTATAGTTAATCGTACCTGTCCAACCCTTAGTTTTTTGATAAATGCAATCATCGCGAAATTCATACTCGTATGATGTATTCGGACGCACAACTATTTCCCAACCGCCCGAAGCATCAGCACATAGGTCACCATTATCGTAGAGTACGAGCGGGACTATGCCGTGAATGCCTCTTGCCATTGCAACCGCCCAAAACACCGCATTGTGTGTTTCAACTTCCGTCACGCCATCGGACATCTCAGGAACAAGCACGTTGCCGAGGCTGTCCGTTATCTTGTTGATAAGCCCCGTCGTGCTGTCCTTTTCGATGTCATAGGTCACGCCGTTGCAGCGTGCCGAGGTGTCGGAGAGAAGTGCGTAGTCGGTGAGATGTGAGCCTGTCACAGGCGTAGCCGCTGGAAACTCCCTCTGATTCCGTGATACGAGCTGATTTTTCTTTGCGTAACTGTCAAGCAGTTTCGGCTTGCTTTCGCCAAACATAAGGGTTATCGAGTGTTCCGTGGCCGTTCTCTTTACCTTAACAGCCGATATCGGAGTATTAAGCTGTAATTCCTTGTCACAGTCATACACTGTAACTATATCACCAAG
>SVMQ01000022.1 GCA_015067375.1 Oscillospiraceae bacterium
AGTCCCTGTGACAATTATCAAGCCCGAGCCTACACCTACACCTGAGCCTGCGCCTAAGCCACAGCCTCAGCAGGAACAGATAATTTACGGCGACGCAAACAAAGACTCTAAGGTAACCATCACTGATATGTCCTATATCATCAGATATATAAACGGCAGGATAAGCGCTGACAGCATCGACCTCAAAGCAGCCGACGTAAACTGTGACGGCAAGGTGGATATGAACGACTTCAACATCATCAGCCAATACCGCGTAGGTCTTATCACCTCTTTACCTTACACCAACTGATAATATGGAAGCCCTTGCTCTGCAAGGGCTTCTTACCTATTGCCCCAATGTTGACATCTGCCGCAATTAGTTGTATAATAGTAATAATACACTAAACCCTTGTCAACGGAGGAAGCCTATGAATTACGATACGATTTATGCAAGAGATACCGTTATGAACCGTTCCTCTGTCAAGGAGGTAGTCGAATACATAAACAGTCAGCATGAGTGCTTTATCAGCTGGCAGGGGTATATCAGTATGCTGGTCAGTCTTAACGGTCGTTCGTATGAGCGATTCGGCAAGAAAACGGGTTTCAGCAAGAACACCGTCAAAAAATGGTGTGAATCGGGTGAGATGCCACAAAACCGCGATGCATTTATCAAGCTTGCGTTCGGTCTTGGTATGAACATTACGGAAACAAATACGCTCCTCACAAAATACGGAAGATATTCTGAGCTGTACGCCAAGGATCTGCACGACGCGGTCACGATATATGTACTCAACAAACATCAGCAATATTGCGAAGATCCGCTTTATTCATACAGCTCCATCAAGGAATGGACGGACAAGCTCCAGCAGATAATACGCGACCGCAGTATCAACGACCGCTACTACCGTCTGAAGCAGACCATCGGTGTGTATACCGACATAGGCGGCATACGCGAGGACAGTGAATTTGAACAGTACATCCTTGACAACAAGGATATCTTCTTGTCCACCTATTCAGCTTTAACGATATTCATCGACGATTTTATCAGAATACGCATCAACGAGCGCAAGGACAGGTTTGACGACGCCGACAGAGTAAGCTGGCATACTATAGTCAAAGAAAAAAAGCTGGATGCGTCTTTTGAAAAGATGCTCTCAGCACTTCGTACTCAGGGAATATTGCCCAAAAGAAAACAGCTGATAGCACTTGGCATACATCTGAATATGGTGTCCTCGGATATAAACAAAATGCTGGAACTTGCCAATATGCAACCGCTTTATGCGCGCGACAAGGCTGAGGCTCTGCTGATGTATATTCTGAGAAACGCGGAGCGCTACGACCCCGACCTGCTGTACAGCAACGCATTCAACTTTTACAATATCACATCTGACAGAAAGCTTGCCGAGGAATATCGCGCTGCAATAAGCAGCTTTCTGGAAAACGCCGATGACGCTGACGACTACGACGAGCGCGACGGCATAGAAGATATCTCGGAGTATATCAAAGAGCAGCTTGCAAACATCACGCCGAATGACTTTTTCGACGAACTGCTGTAAATAACGAAAAAGCTGCAAAATTCGTTTAACGGAGGAACAGTATGTCTGATGTAAGATCAAGGCTGGAATCATATCAGCCGCTATGGACAAACTGGTACATAGATTCATACATATCACGCGGAGCATCCAGCGAGGTGTTCAGATTCAAACAGCGCGGATTTGATATATCCTGCGCCGTAAAAGTGATATCTGTGCATATGCAAAACGAAAACGGCATGAACCGCGAGCAGAAGCTGCGTTCCATCGCCGAAAAACGCATCCGCGCCGAGCGCGAGATAGGCATAATGTATCAACTTAACGACAGCCCTTACATCGTTCACTGCAAGAACCACGACATAAAGGATACCGTTAACGAATCAGGCGAGCTTATCGGATTTGACATCCTGATACAGATGAACATTTACACCTGCCTCGAAAAGCACATATCAGACAATGATATCACACTTTCGGAGCAGGAGATAATCAAGCTTGCACGCAATATCGGCGGCGCGCTGAGCGACGCTCACGAGCTTGGCATAATCCACCGCGATATCAAGCCCGAAAACATCTTTCTGGACAAGCACAACAATTATCTGCTCGGTGATTTCGGCGTATCAAAGCAGATGCAGACAAATAACTATTCTACCGTCGCAGGAACTCAGCCGTATATTGCGCCTGAGATATTTCGCGCAGGTATCCGCGGCAAATACAACATGACCGCTGATATATACTCTCTCGGACTGGTATTGTATACTCTGCTCAACAATAACTACTACCCCTTCGTTACAGAACACAGCAACATAAACGATATCGACAACGCTATCTCCGACAGGCTGTCAGGCAAACCGCTGCCCGAGCCCGCAAACGGCTCTGCAGGGCTGAAACGGATAATCATGAAATGCTGTGAATTCTCCCCCTCCGACAGATATCAGAAGGTTGAGGAAATGCTGGATGATCTCAACAAGCTGAACGAAAGGAATACTGTCGCCACAGCAAGCGCGCCCGCTAACGACGCAGCACCTGCGCCAAAAGCGCCACCTGTCCCTTCTACACCGCCTGCGCCGTCCAAAGACCAAGCATGGCTGGATTATCTAAATGCACACAAAGTCACCCAAAGACCGAGACCCTCAGCAGATCAACACGCCTCAAGCGCTGACTACCCCACTGTTTTCGTAGCCGACGATGAGCCTACCATGCTGCTGAAGCATAACGAAGATCAAACTGTATACGCCGAACGTACATTTGAAACGCCGTCGCGTGCGCCCGAGCCACTCTCCGCGCCTATCATCCAGAACCAAAACATCGCTGACGAGGAAGAAGATGATGAATACGACGACAGACCACACTCCAACGCCACGATGATAATACTTATCATCATAACAGCCGTCCTGCTTCTGGCAGCAACGATCTATGTGCTTAAAAGCAAACCTGATGATACAGGATCAACTGTTTCTGACCCATCATCTAATTCCTCTATTATCGTGACCAAAGCAACAAGCGCACCCAAAACACCATCGACAGATCAGACGTACAAATTCATGATGCCCGATCTCACAGGTCACAGTCTGGACGAGATAATCGAAAAATATGACGGAATACTCGAGTTCGACATCCACTACGCCCGTCACACCCAACACCCTGACGGAATAATATTTTATCAGGAGCCAAAGGCTGATACTATAGTGACAGAGGGCGATGTTATAAGCATCAGCGTCAGCGGAGTGGCTGTGGAAGATAACGAAACATCCGATCAATCCTGGTGGATCACATCTGAAACTGCCAACATCGTATTACCCGCTTTCGTGTCACGAAAATATACATACGTTTACCAGCAATACAGTGATATGTTCGCTTTTATGCCTGTATACGAATTTTCCGACGAATATGAACCTGACACGATCATGACACAGGATATTCCTGCTTCAACCCTCGTCGAGCGCGGCACTATAATAAAGCTGACGATCAGCCTTGGCCCAAAACCACACTAAAAAGACACGCTCCTGCCTAGGCAGGAGCGTATTTTTTATTGTATGACTATGCAAGTTACATTATCCATACCGCCATTTGAAACTGCCCTGCGTACCAACGAAACGGCACAGTTCTCGCTTTTCTCCGACAGCATGGAAATTATCTCCTGCTCAGTACACATATCGTACAGACCGTCACTGCACAGCAGCAGCTTCATGCCTTGCTTCCATGGAAACTGCGGATATACCGTAGCATTCAGACCGACCTTTCGCGTATCTACGCCAAGGAAAAGCGTAAGCTTGTGGCTGTCAGGGCTTTGCTGCGCTTCTTCGAGCGTGTAGATGCCGGTCTGATATTTTTTCATCGCAAGCGTATGATCCTGTGAGACCTGCTTCAACTCACCGTCGGAATACAGATATATCCTGCTGTCGCCCAACGAATAAGCGTGTACTACGCCGTCGCGGATATACACCATCGCAAAGGTGCTGCCGCTGCGACAGCCGTCATGCACACACAGCTCGTCACAGATAGCGTTGTTCACCTGTGAAACATAAGCGTTTACCTCGTCCGTAAAGCTCTCAACGCAAGCAGCTTTGAGCTTCTGATGAAGCTCCGCCGTATGCTTCACTGCAAGCGCCGACGCCAGACCGCCCTTTTCCTCACCGCCCATACCGTCGCATATCTCAGCCAGCAGATCAGCAGGCGCCCTCATACGCAGCTGCCTCGTGACAGACTCTGCCTTGACCGCGCCGTTTATGTAGTAGTCGTCCTCATTCTCCTCATGACAGCTGCCATTGTGCGTGGCAGCGTACACTGTCAGAGCACCTGTCTTACGATGGTTTTTAGTCAGTCGGAATATGTCTTTGAGTTTCATTTGGCGCTCCTTTCAGGGTACTTATTCTTCATCTTATTTTTTTATAAAGAAAACATAGCCTAGACTCATCCTGAGTCGTCACTTAAAATCAATACTGCACAGTACAATCCGAAAGCTTCTCTTTCAACTTCTGACGATCTTCATCACTGATGTCAGTGCCGATCATCTTCAGCGTCTTTAATCCTGTCATTCCATACAACGGCGACGCGTCCGATATATCGTTATAGCTTAATTCCAGCTTAGTCAGCGCTTTAAGTCCAGACAACGCCGAAACATCCGTTATTTTGTTGGATATCAAAGACAGGCTCTTCAAGCTCTTAAGCCCCTTTAATGCAGAGATATCCGTTATCTTGTTAGAGCTGAGATACAGCTCCTCCAACTCCGTAAGACCCGAAAGCGCCGAAATATCCGTTATTGAATTGCCGACGAGGAAAAGCAGCTCCAGATCCTCCAGACCTGCAAGCGGAGAGATATCGGATATCATATTGCTGTTAAGGACAAGCTCCTCCAGTGTTTCTATCTCGCCTATTGCTGAAATATCTTCTATGCCACATTCTGTAAGGCTGAGAGAACGCAGCTGTGTGAATTCCGCGAGCTTGCTCAGTTCTTCGTCAGAAAGCTCCTCTCCCGATACCGCAAGCTTCTTTATATCAGAACTGTATGTTTCCCCTGCGAACTCAATATCATAGACCTCGACCTTCTTCCCTCTGCCCGTGGAGCCTCGGTCTGAGCTGTCGCCGTCAGCCATAACGAATATCACAACAATTGCCGCAATGATAACTAACAGTGCTGCCGACAATGCGATAAGCAGCTTTTTTATAGGAAACTGATTTTTCTGCACCACAGGCTGTACTGCGTTGATGTTATTCACCTGCGTCGTATGATCGCGTACTGCAGGCACTCGCGTGCGGGTATCGCTGCGCTGTCTGTTAGGCGACGCTGGCGTTATGCTCGTTGGCGTTTTCGGTATCACCACAGGCAAAGCTTCGCCGCTGAGCCTTGCAAGCTCCCGAAGCATTTCCTCGATACTGCTGCAGCGACGTGCAGGGTCAGCCTGACAGCAATGCAGCACCAGCCTCTTTAGCTCGGGCGAGCCGTTTGCAGGCTCAGGAAGCTGCTCACCGCTAAGTCTGCGTGTGATAGCATTGTCGATATCGTTCATGCTGCTGTTGGCATTGGTGAACGGGAAATAGTTGTTGTTTAATAATGTATACAGCACTAAGCCGAGCGAATAGACATCAGCCGAAGCGGTATATTGCTCACCGCGATACACCTCAGGCGCAATATACGGCTCTGTTCCCGCCTTTGTGGAATATACCTGACTCTGCATCTGCTTGGATACGCCGAAATCTCCCAACAAGTAATTGCCGTACGCATCAAGAAAAATGTTCTCAGGCTTGATATCACGGTGGATGACATTTATATCATGAGCCGCTTTCAGCGCGCCTCCCACCTGCTTCGCAAGCTTAATGACCTCTTTCACAGACAGAGCCTCATCGCTTCCTGCAAGCTGCTGTGCAAGACAGCTGTAGCAATCCATCTGTATCAGGACATCAAATCCGATAAGACCGCCATTTTCATCCTTTATATCACGGATATCGTGATTTTTGCAATGAACGATATACGGACAGTCGTTCAACTGGTACATGATGCTTATCTCATTTTCAGCCAGCACACGTCTTGTGCTGATAGCGTTGAGCTTCTGTTCACGTCCCATTCCGCTGATGTTGAATATATTAACAGAGATCATCTTGACTGCACAGGTTATGTCAAAACCGCGCTGTCTGAATCTGTACACTTCACTGAATGCACCCTTGGATATGTAGTCGTCAAAATACCAATTTGTCCATAGCGGCTGATAGGACATAAGCCGCTCCCTGCTGTTCTGCATTTCTTCCCTCCGCTCAATGTAGTTAATCAGTTTAAATTATAACACACAGTAACAGCTTTGTCAAATCGCAGTAATGCCGCCGTTACAGCACACAGGAAAGCTTCAGTGCGCATATACAACGGTATTAGAATTGCTATGATCATATTTTAACATATATTTTTTAGTTTTTTCCGAAAGCTGACCGCATTGAAAAGATCGGCTGCGCATAAATGCTACAGCCGATCTGATAATTATTCGCTTTTTTGAAACTTATGGCATATCAGATGCGGACCTGCTTTACCTCATCCTTCAGCTCGACAGCCTGAGCATTCAGCTGCTGACAGGATGCCGCGATCTCCTGTGCTGCTGCACTGTTGTGCTGAACCACATCAGAGATATCGCCAAGCCCGTGAGTTATCTGTCCGATGGCGGAAGACTGACTCTCTGCTGCTGCAGATATCTCATCCACCATCCGCTTTGTTTCACCGAATATCTCTACGACCTGATCCAGCGAGCCTGCATTCTTGTCCGCGATCAGTCTGCCCTCCTCGACCGCCTGTGTAGCAGCATTGATAAGCGTCACTGTATCATTGACTGATTCAGCAGACTTAGCAGCAAGATTACGCACCTCATCTGCAACGACCGCAAAGCCCTTTCCTGCCTCGCCTGCCCTTGCCGACTCTATCGCCGCATTCAGCGCGAGAATATTGGTCTGGAAAGCAATATCGTTGATGGTCTTGATGATGACCTCGATCTTTGCGGATGTATCAGCGATCTTTGCCATCGAATCTACCATCTGTTCCATGTAATCATGCTGCTGCGCAAGCACATCAGATGCGTTATCAGCAAGATCGCGCGCATTTCTTGCATTCACAGCAGTATCCTTCACTTTATCAGATACATCATTAAGCGTTGCAGACAACTGCTCGATAGCGGCAGCCTGTCTGGTCGCGCCATCCGCAAGAGCGTTGGAGCCTTCCGCGGACTGGCTAGAGCCATTGTATACATTATCAGAAGTGCGGAAGATACTGTCTATCATCATACGCATATGATCGCTGATATGCTCTGCGGAGCTGCTGAGCTCTACGAAATCACCGTCATACTCCACCTCGGGTCTGGCGGTAAAATCACCATCCGCCATGGACTGCATCACTCTGGATATATCGCTGATGTGCAGCGACAGACTGTCCCTCATGCTGTCAACAGAAGTAAGCAGCTGACCTACCTCATCCTTAGTATATCGCACATTCTCGGGTCGGTATCCGAAATTTCCCTTGGCGATCTGCTCCGTCATTATACCGATATGCTTGACGGGTGTGAGTATCTTCTTTTTTATAATGAAAAAGCACAGCAGTGAAGCCGCTATGCAGGCAAAAACACCTGCACCCGCACCAGCCGCTATCATAAGCACTACCTTGCCCGAAAGTATGTCCTTTACAGTTGTCGTGTCATAGCCGCCGAAATATGCGCCGATTATTTCGCCGTTCACATCAACAAGCGGCTCATAGCACACGTTGTACGTCACGCCATTGATTACTGCCTCGCCGCTGTATCGCTTGCCGTTCAAGACCTGCTCAGCGATGGCGGCGTCCATATTAGTACCCTCAAAGCGCTTGCCCGAATCGTCGGTTATCGTAGTGGCATAACGCACATCGCCCTTGAACACGGTAAAATGTCCGCCTGTCTTTTCTCTGATAGGATCAAGGTACTCATAAGCTTTCAGATCATAACCTATCAGATATGAGCCGATGCCGCTGTATCCCTGTGCATAACAATAATACATACGCTCGTCATCCGAGCTGAGTCCATTTGCAACATCAGCCACCGCAACGTCAGGGCAATTGTCCGTCTTCCATATCAGAGCTCCGTCTGCGCCATAAAAAGCACCAAACGAACAGGAATCAGACGCATAGCTCTCATACACGTTCCGCGCTTCGTCCGCGCTGTTTGCGCTCAGCGCTGTCTGCAGCATAGGATCTTCGCCAATGATATTGAACAGATAGTCAGCTTCAACATCAAGCTCGCCGTAGTCACTCTGCATGATAGACACATACGATGCCGCCTGCTCATCCAGAATACTGTTGCTAAGACCAATGAGCGACTGCGCCGCAAGCATTATCACAAGCGATACCACCGCGATCACAGTGACCAAGATTATCACCAGCAGATTCGTACCTATTTTTGACATTTCTTTCTCCTTTCATTTTAACCACCAATAGACACCAGTCGATTTACTGCAGTAGCATGATACTACACTAAAATTATATCACACTGTTATTTTCTTGTCAAGTATAAGACATTTTTATCACATAGTTGCTTTGTTCTCACAAACCGCATTACTAAGCGGTTCGTAGGATGCCATGCATAAAATGTCAAAAAACACATAGTTTTTTTGTCTATTTTTACATTTATAACAACATATCTATATCTCATATTTTGCAGATATATTATCTCCAAACAGACAATATTCCTTGACGCCATCACTGAAAGATGCTATAATAAACTAAAAAACCGAACGCCTTATAATAACGATATCGCCACAAAGGAGTATGACCATGAAAAGAAATACGTTATCTCTGCTGACAGCCGCAGCCATAATATTATCTACCGCCTGCACTGCTTCTGACAACGACGCCGGCTCCTCTGAAATTCAGTCCACCGCATCTCAGACAGAAAGCTCCGATAAAGGCGAGAGCATTGCAACAACTTCATCCACCGCTGATATAGCAGAAACTGCTGAGCCTGAGCTTCCCGAGATCTGGAATCCCACCATAGACCAGCGTCAGGAGCTAAAGGAAAACGGATATCTGTGTGCAGTCGCATACATAGGTGCTGTTGAGCCGACTATGACGAGTGAGCAATGCATCGATATCTTCTATAGCAGTCGGTACAGCGATGACTTCCCCACCATCACTGCTATACCGAAAGAAAACTGCATAGATGACAGCAGCGGCTATGAGCTTTATCTTGTTATCCCGACAGACGAAAACGCGACAGTATCAATAAACGAATGGATGCTTACAGAGGAAAATGAATACACAGGCGAAACAGGCAAGGTATACTACCGCAGCGAAGCGGGCGCTCCTGTGCTTATCAGGTGCAACGTAAGCGACATCATGCCTAACGTGTCTGTAAATATCGTGGACAATAGCGGAAATTCAGTGCAATGGCTCCCCTCCCTCAGCCTTAAGGACGGAAGCGTAAGCCGTTACGGAGTTGAGGACAAGGTCTGTGATGTCACACATTATATTTATAATGAGACTTTTGAATGTTATCAGATGGAAAACACACAGTAATATGCTAGCATTCAGCGCTCCGGCGTTACAATTGTTTATAAAGAGAAAAGCTGTCTAGTTTACACTAAACAGCTTTCTGTATTATCTTGCATTTTGTTATGTACAACGCTTGTTCTTCCTTGTGGAGATAGCCGCGTACTTTTCCTTGGTCGCCTGACCGCCACGCAGATGTCGCTCCTGCTTATTACGATCCAAAACCTGTTTCACTTCGTCGTGAAGCTGTCTGTTGACCTGCTCAAGCTTTGCTGTAATATCCTGATGCACTGTACTTTTGCTTATTCCGAATCTTTTAGCAGCACTGCGCACCGTGGCGTTGTTTTCAACTATATAATGTCCGAGTATGACACATCTTTCCTGCTCTGAATCCTCAAGTGATACCGATCTGCCTTTCAATCTGTCTGCACCCCCAATATTGTTGCTGTTTGGACTTTTCCTTTTTTCACATACTTATGCTGCTATCTCCAAAAATATGAGAAGTGGCTTTATTATTGCGCTTCTGTAAAATTCAATATAAAAAACTTGGATTTTTTTAAAAAAATGCTTGACAAACGAATTATGTTATGATATAATATATGAGTGCTAAAGAGCATGACACGCGCCAGTAGCTCAGCTGGATAGAGTACTTGGCTACGAACCAAGGGGTCAGGGGTTCGAATCCCTTCTGGCGTGCCAAAGGAGTCATCGTATGATGGCTCTTTTTATTTTGCACTAATACAACAAAATCGGCTGTAGCTTTTCAGTTACAGCCGATTTTATTTATGTTGAGCAAACCGCTTATCACATTCTTAGAGTCGTTATTAAATATCCTTTTTATGTCCGCATTTACTGCAGAATTTGTTGTAATTCTGTGTGCCGCAATTTGTACAGAACCAGAATTCCTGCTTTTTCTTACCACATTCCTCGCAGAAATCGCCCATATTTCTGCTTGCACCGCAGTTTTCACACTCCCAAGTATCAGCAGGAGCAGGAGTTGCTACGGGAGCAGGAGTTGCCACAGGAACAGGAGTTGTTGAAACATTCTCGTTCATAGACTTTTTCAGCATAATATAAGCACCGAAAATTGTACTTGCTAATGTAATAAGTATTGCACAGATTGCAAAAACCTTTATCATTACGGCATTCACACCAAAGTATCCTTTGCAAAGATATATAATAGGCATTATAAGGAGTACGCACGAGGATACACTTACAATCTTCTGAACTTTTTTATCTCTTAATTTAGGTGCCAGTAGATTTACAGCGATAGCGGAACAAGCAATATTTATCGGAACTGCTATTGAAGCATCATCTCTAAACATTAATGTAAGCAAAACAAGTATCATTGCACTTACTGATGCTGTAATTTTAGTAATGAATAAAGCATTATCTGTTTCCACTAAAATTTGACCGATATTTATGCCAAGCAGCAAAACAGAAAAGACCAAACTAATAATGTAACCATACTCAAAAAAAGAAACAAACGGAATTATAAATAATCCCAACGCACACAAAAATGCTATTGCACTCAGTACAATGCACAATACCCTTGTTTTTCTATTTTTTGACGGAAGAAAGCATAAAACCGATAACAAAGCTAACACACAAGTAAATAAAACAGACGGCACACCAATATGGCTTGCACCAATAATAACACCGATCATTGCACATAAAGCATATATTGATACAACAACGATAGTTGATATTGAAATGACTTTTTTATTCATTCTTATTACCTCTTTTCCTATTATCGACGTCTTATCGCAAACATCCACGCAGATGATTCCGCGTTAGCTAAAAAAGACTTCTCTACTTCCAGATCACTTGGAATGCTTACCAATGTGAGATTGTCACAACCCGTAAATGCTTCGCTTGAAAGATATGTTACACTGTCAGGGATATATACAGATGTAAGCGAGGTACACTCGGCAAATGCAAACATACCGATCTCTTTAATGCTGTTAGAAATACTTACATCGGTAAGTGATGTACAGCCAATAAATGCGCCGCCTGCAAAACCACCGCCAAGCGTCGTTACGCTGTCAGGGATAGTTATTGATGTAAGCGAGGTACATTCCGCAAATGCACTCGATCCTATCGACATTACGCCATTTGGGATATTTATCGTTTCCAATGAAGCACAGCCGCAAAATGTGCCATCTTTTATCTCGGTAATGCCATCAGGAATATCAACAGAGTTCAGAGAAGTGCAGCCATAAAATGCGCTCGATCCGATTGATATTACGCTGTCAGGAATTTCAACATCTCTCAAAGAAGCGCAAGCTTCAAATGCATTATTTGATATATGGGTCACACCATCAGGGATCTCAATAGATTCCAATGAAGTGCAGCCCGAAAAACCACCAAAGCTATACCTATCATCAAGACTATCAGGCATAGAAATTTTTCTCAATGATGTACAACCGATAAAAGCATTTGAATCTATAGCGGTTACATTATCAGGTATATTGATCGTTTCCAACGATGTACAGTCTTGAAACGCATACCACGAAATATATGTAACAGGAACGCCGTCAATATGTTCAAGAATAGATGCGTCTACTATTCCCTCTTCATAACCACACACACTACCACCAACCGAATATTCAACGCCATCAATAGTAACATAGCCGTTTGCAGGACTGAATAAAACACATATTATACCCAACACGACCGTAAGCACCACTGTAACTATCGCCAGAAACATATTCCTTTTACCGATAGCTTTGTTTTTCTGATTTTTAACTTTATTCTCCATAATATCTCTCCTCATATTAAATTCGACATAATTCCCTATGCCCTACACATTATATCACTTGCTGATATAAAAGTCAAGCAACGATTGACTTTGGTACATTTATAATAATACTGTTATTTGGTATAATTATTCGAGGTGATATTATGGTATACGGACTTTACGAAAAGATCAAAAATCTGCGTGTTCATTCGGGAATGAGTCAGGTACAGCTTGCCGAAAGGCTCGGCATTACCAAAAGTGCCGTCAACGCGTGGGAATCAGGTACAAATTCACCCTCGCTGTCATATATCATCAAGCTCGCGCAGGTGTTTGGCGTAAGCACGGATTATTTACTCGGCGTCAACGAGCGCTTGACCGTAGATATCACCAACCTTGACGAGCTGCAAAAGCAGGCAGTTACGCTTATGATTAAGCTGTTTGAGAGAGATAACGAAGCGCTTGCTGCCAAAAACAAAGCACCTTGATTTCAGTCAAGGTGCTTTGTTAAGTAGAATCATGCATAACAGTCAGAGCCTGATCCACGATCAAGGCGTCAATACGTTTTGCTTTTACAAAACGAGAGCTGATGTGAAAAGACCACCTGCCAAAATGATATCCACCACCAAAGTCAGACACTTTGGAAGTGCATATCAAAAGCAAGTGGTCTTTTTAATCATGCATATATCGAAACACAGTATTTCTCTGCCTGAACGTTCCACATCTCAGCATAAGTACTGCCGTTTGCAAGTAACTCGTTATGAGTTCCGCTTTCTGCTATACTGCCGTTTTCAAGCAGGATTATTCGGTCTGCGTCCTTTGTAGTGGAAAGGCGGTGCGAAATAAGGATAACTGCCTGATTTTCCGCGTTGTCAAGCATACTCTTGTTCAAACGGTATTCCGCGATAGGATCGAGCGCTGAGCTTGGCTCATCAAGGATGGCGACGGGAATATCGCGCATGAACATTCGCGCGATAGCCGCCTTTTGTGCCTCGCCGCCAGAAAGCATCGTTCCCTCCTCGGAAAACTCCTTGGTAAGCTCGGTATCGATGCCCTTCTCGAGCGCTTTCAGCTTGCCGCTGAGATCCGCCCTTTTCAGAGCCTCGACTATCCTGCCGCTGTCATTTGCCGTGACGAAATCCGTCTTGACGTTTTCAGCGAGAGTTGCTCCGTATATCTGAAAATCCTGGAACACAGCGCCTATCTTCTCACGATAAGCCTTTGTGTTGAGCTTTCGGATATCCACTCCGCCAAAAAGTATTTCGCCCTCTGTCACGTCATAAAGGCGCATGATGAGCTTGATGAGCGTTGATTTTCCTGCTCCGTTTTCTCCCACAAGTGCAAGCTTCTCGCCCTTGCGTATCGTCATGCTTACGTTTTTGAGAACGTACTTTTCAGTATCCTTATATCTGAAGCTTACATTTCTTAGTTCGAGCGTGCAGTCGTCCTCGGGAACAGGCACCTCGCCATTATAGCCCTCGATGTTTATCTCATACTCCATAAAGCGACGGAATTTCTCTGCATACTGTCCCACATTCTGAAAATCCACCAGAGCATAGTTCATCTGGTCAAGGTGGCTCTTGATGCTGTTTGTCGCGTTTTTCAGAGACGCGACCTCGCCAAGCTGAATGGTCTTTTTCTCGATGGCAAGATACGCGAGATAGACAGGCACCGCATAAAACTGGCACAGGGTAAACACCGTTATCCAGTTGATAAGAGTTGGTACGATTATCTTCAAGCTGTAGCCCAGCGCCATCTTACGCTCCTCAGCGATAGCCTCGTCATACTGTTCCATAAGCGCTTCTTCGATGCCTGTGAGCTTGATCTCCTTGGCGTATTCAGGCTGGTAGAATACACGCTTTGAATAGTCTGCCTTTCTGCCGATGCGCTGTTTTTCGAGGTTGTATTCATACTCCAGTCTTGTGATGATGAAACGCGTGATTATGTTCACGATAAAACCAACTATAGGAAAGATAGCTACGACTGGGTTTATCGTGATGATCATTGTTCCCGAAATGACCATAGCGACCACTGTGGAGAGAATGCTTGCGGCGCTCATGATAGTCTTTTTGCACATCTCCTCGGACTGTGAAGCGGCGATAACGAAATCGTCATAGTATTCGGGGATATCGTAGCATCTCAGATCCATCAGCTGTGCTTTTGCCATAAGCTCGCGCTGTATCTTGCCCTCAAAGCCTATCATCTTAGTCCAGAAGTAGTTTTCCAGCACACGGAATATTATCATCCTCACAACGTGCAGTGCCAGCATGATCGCAAGCACCTTTACTACGCTCATTATATCTGCGGTAGTAGTGAATATGTTGATGATCTCCATAAGAAGAAAGGTATCCATAAACGCGCCGATACCCCTGAAAACACACTGGCTGACGATATAGGAAAGCGGCAGCTTCTTATCGTGACGGAGAGCGTATTTTATTACATACAGGACGTTTGAAATTAGCCTTGACATTTTGATCTTGTCTTTTTTCTTTTCGCTTTTAACACTCATGCCGTCACCTCCTCTGCAAGGTAGTTCTGTGCCTGAAGCTTCCACATCTCTGCGTATTTTCCGTTCAGCGCCATAAGCTCCTCGTGACTTCCCTGCTCTATGACAGTTCCATGCTCAAACATATAAATGCGGTCAGCGTCACGGGTCGCTGAAAGACGATGCGAGATGAATATCACCGTTTCGCCGTCGGTTGCGGTGAGCATATTCTTATACATATTGTATTCCGCAATAGGGTCAAGCGCGGAGCTGGGCTCGTCCAGTATCACGATGTCAGGCTTACGCGCGAATACTCGTGCAATGGCGATCTTCTGTGCCTCGCCTCCCGACAGTCCCATGCCATTTTCGTCAAACTCCTTGGTGACCATCGTGTCTATGCCGTTTTCAAGGCTGTCCAGCTTATCACCGAACTGCGCTTTTCTGAGAGAATCCTCGACAAGTCTGCGCTCTTCGTCGTTTTTAGGCTTGCGCATCAAAACGTTATGCGACAGCGGCAAGGCGAACACCTGAAGATCCTGAAAGACTGTGCCGAAACGACGGTGCAGGGATCTCGGCTCGTATCTGGAGATATCCTCGCCGCTGATAGTAATACCGCCATCAGTGGGAGCATAAAGTCCCATCAGCAGCTTTACAAAGGTCGTCTTACCTGCGCCGTTATGACCTACAATGGCTATCTTCTCGCCCTTTCTGATGCTGATATTCACATCATGCAGCGTGGGTTTATCCGCGCCCTCGTATGTGAAGCTCATATCCTTTATCTCGATATCCGAAAGGTTCTTCGCCTTGATAAGCTCGTCACTCTTTGTCTTTGGTTCGTAGGAAAGAAACTCGCGCAGATTGGTCACGAACGCGCTCTCCTTTGCAAGTGAAACGATAAGCTCCACTGCATCGGATGTTCTCCACGACAGCGTTGAAAGTGCAGGTATCATCGCAACATAAGCGGCAGTCTGCACCTCGCCCTTATTCAGCACGAATGCTATGTACAGATACGGCAGGATAGTGGACAGGATGTTATACAATATCCACTTCAACGGCTCGATAACGCACAGCTTTCGGCGTATCTGACGGGTGCGCTCCTCCATCTCCTCATATGCCTTTTCGTGACGTGCGAGCAGGAGCTTGCCTATGCCGAAAAGACGAAGCTCTGCCGCATATTTCTTTTCATAGAACACGCGCTTCGCATAGCCGCCTACGCGTCCGTCACGGGTGTTGGACATATCGAGCGAGTAGTAGAGATCGCCCTCCTTTTTGCCGAAAAACATCGAGATCGCCACCATTGGTATTATGAACAGCAGAAGCATCGGGTCAACATCCGCAACGATCACCGTAGCCGCGATCACCGACGCAATACCTGCAACAAGATATGCGGAGAAATAGAGGATATTGTTTCCTCGCCACTGACATTCGTTCAGCGCACGAGTGTATTTATCGTAGAAATCGGGGCGCTCAAACTCGGCGTACTCCATCGATATCGACTTGCGTATAACTCGCTTGTAGAAATCCTGATACATCTTAGGCAGGAACTGCTTCTCGCAAAGCTGATGGATTGCCGCTGTGATATGTATACAGATATGTCCGATGCACATTGCGCCCACAAACGACGCGAGCGCCGTAAACGGGGTCTTATTCTCTATCGCAACATATATCCACTCTGTCAGATACACTGAAAATATCGTCCAGAACACGTTTTCATTGAATTCCTTTATAAACGTGTAGATGACGTAGCCTTTACTGCCGCGCCACAATATCTTCAGCATATACAGTACATTCGACAGAGAGGATGGCTTTTTTTCTTTTTTCATTGTTACCTCCTGTTTTGTGCTTTTCTTTTATTCTACCATATTTCTATAAATAAATCAAGCGTTTTAAATCGAATGTTGTATAATATACAAAATTCTTTTCCCATGAGGATCATCTGTCGTCATTGACCATAACTAAGAATTCCTGCGGCATATCCTTTAACAGCTTTTTTGCGATAGCAGGTCGGATGTCGTATTCATCAATCTTGTCGATAGGTATCCAGCACATCTTTTCCTTGTCGCCGCCTGTTGTGATACTTGTTTTGTTGTATTCCTTTTTTGCTTTTGGTCTCATCAGATAATAAAGCTCAAGCGTATGGCAGTCAAGCCCCTCCAATGCTCCGTCACCGTCAAAAAAATTCTCCACAAGGCAAAGCGGTCTTTCGATCACAAACTCGTCGCCTGTTTCTTCATATACCTCACGAAGTATCGCATCCTCAGACTTTTCGCCTATATGTACGCCGCCACCCACTGTGTAATAATAGCCGCATTTTTCACCGTATGAAAATAATGCATACCCGTCAGACACGAT
>SVMQ01000273.1 GCA_015067375.1 Oscillospiraceae bacterium
GCATTAGCTGCAAGGAGTGCTTCTATAGCATCCTGCGACATCTTACCGCCGCTTGCTTCGGGAGCAGGGGCAGGCTCAGGCTCGGCAGGTGCTGCATTCGCCGCAAGGAGTGCCTCTATAGCATCCTGTGACATCTTACCGCCGCTTGTTTCGGGAGCAGGTGCAGGCTCAGGCTCAGCAGGTGCTGCATTCGCCGCAAGGAGTGCCTCTATAGCATCCTGCGACATCATGCCGCCCGACGACTCCTCAGGCTCTTCATTTACAGCGAACACTTCATTTATCTGCTCGTCCGTCATAACGGGAGTTTCGATACCTGCTGTCATAAGCAGCGCGGCGATCTCATCCTCGCTCATCTTGTTATTGACAAGCTCCTGTTCGCCCTCCTCGGGATGCGAGAATGCTATTGCGGTGCGCAGCATATTCTCAGCGTCCTCAGGCGAAGCAGGCTGCTCGAACTGACCCACAAGACCGCTGATGTCAATAGTGTGCTGGCTGAGGACCTCAGACAAGTCAGGGGACATAGTCGCCTCAGGCACATTGGCTGCAGGCTCGGGCGCTACAGGAACGAGCGGCGCCTCCATCATCTGCTTGAAATTGTTCTGCACAGTTTCAAAATCAAGATCGTCATCGCCCTCGAACTTTATCCAATAGTTGTCATAGGGAATAACGCCGTGCGTTTTCATGATGATATCGCGCACATTGTACTTTTCAAGTCCGACATTCTTGAGCATCTGATATGTATAAGGAGTATGATCCTGGAACACACGGCAGGAAAACAGATAATGGATATCAGAAATAGTAAGCGGACGGTGAACGGTAGTTATCATGTCCTCTTTGTATTTCGTGACGATAGTACAGATTATCTGCTCATCCTCTGTGATCTCATAGTCGGCTATATGATAATCCTTCTTATATACCTCAAATCTGAACGGCAAAGGCAGTTCAAAGGAATTTGCATCTATAAGACGGTATGTATTCGCCTTTACAACGGTAAGTCCCATGTTATCCCTCCGAATGTATAACAAAGTATATATACTATATTGTAGCATAAAATAAACTTTTAATCAATAGCTATTATCGAAAAGATTTTGCCGTTTTTTCAGCGAATTGTCCAAAAAACACGCAGTTGATTTTTGTTGAGCTATCTGTTATAATAAACACACGCTGTTCTCAGGATCACAGATCCTGACAGCTGAGTGTTTATTGAAACATATCCCGTCTGCTTTGCAGACGACGGCTTACGCCGTTCCACAGTGCTTCCGCTCTGTGGATATGTTATATATAAACACACGCTGTTCTCAGGATCGCAGATCCTGACAGCTGAGTGTTTATTGAAACATATCCCGTCTGCTTTGCAGACGACGGCTTGCGCCGTTCCACAGTGCTTCCGCCCTGCGGATATGTTATAATGGTAAGGAGGTAAAGTCAGGTGCGCGAATATTTTCACGCGGATTCTTCTATATACAAAAGACGTCTTAAGCGCACACTGATAACAGTACTTGTGCCGCTTGCTGCGATATGTATGTTCTGCACCGCGACCATCATATTCAATATGCGCTCAGACGGCGACAAGGAGTTCGCGCTCCTCATGCTGTATATCATCATGGGCTGTGTGGCACTGGGCATCACCACCTGCTTTGCAGGTGCGTATATCGTCGATAAAAAGCAGCGCCGCCATGCGCGATTCACTTATTTTGACATACTGCCAAAGGGTCTGATATTCAGCCGCTATGCAGGCGAACACATACTTTACGGAAAGCGCACCGTATACCGCAAGCTTTGCTACATCCCATTTTCGGGACTTGAAGATATACAGCGCACACCTAAGACATCACCGCATGATATCACCTTTATCGGAGATATACACGAATACCTGCTGCCCTCAGACAGTCTCGGCTATCATATCAACGAGGACGGCGACCTGCTTTTTGACCACCCCGAACTGAACGAACGTTTTTTTGAGCTACGCACCAAGCTGGTCATTTCAGAGGACTTCGGCAACACAAAGCTAATGGAAGCCGCTGTGCGCTATTACCTTGAACAGTTCAGAAACGCGCCCGAAAAGAAGCCCTTCAACATAGCGGACTACGTTGCTCAGAAGTCCAAAAAACCTCTGCGCACTTCCAATCCATTACTGGAAGCACCCAGCTTCGACAGGAAATGGTGACACATAATATATAAGCGCACTGCCCGAAAGCAGTGCGCTCTTTCTTATTCTCCCATGAACAATATCGTGCAAAGTCCCTTTTTCTGCTCGGGCGTGGGTTCTTTAAGCACTCCGTTATCCACAAGATATTTCATCATCCTTGTATGAACATTTGCCGCCGCATTTCGGTAAAGATACTTGATCTGAGCGTGCATATGCTCGGGCTGTCCGATAAGCTCCGCTCTTGTTATATCTGCCGCACACGCCTCGGACAGCGCTCGTATGCTCTCAGGAGCAACGGGGATATGCTCCCACCACTTCTTTTCGCTGGCGCAGGTGATGATATTCAGCCTGTACTCACCGTCTTTTTTCAGCAGGTATCCCTTATCGAGCAGCTGCTGGTAGCTTTCGATATTTGAAGCGGTATCAGGCAGCTCTCCTCTCGAAAAGAAATACAGCTTGTCGAAATCGCGGTTATTACAATCGTGCCAGTCTAATTTTCTGTCAGACCAGTAGCTGTTGAACTGCCAGCTCTTCCACCATTTTGTGTCGTTACACTCATTTCTCCACATCGGGCCGCACGACGGAATGTGTTTCCATTCGTCCTCGCTGTCGATCTCCCAGTCGGGTACTACAGCAAGCGTTGCAAACGCGATATAATCACCGCCGTCTGGACGCTTTACACTGAATCCGCCATCATCTGCATTCGGCGCGATCGCAAGCCGATCAGCCATCGGAACGATAAGGCTCCATTTATATAGATTGAGGTCATTGTCGGGAACGCTCACCCACTCGGGTATCTCTGTGATACTGTTCAACATAGGTACAAAATACTTCTCTGCAAACAGCGGAACGTATTTTTTAGTTGCCTCTTTGAATA
>SVMQ01000274.1 GCA_015067375.1 Oscillospiraceae bacterium
TGAATGCCTGTAAAGCCGCAGTGCTTCATCATCCTGAGGGAAGCGGCAGGGTTATCGGGCAGGTTCCAGCCGCGTACACGCGCAAGCTCCAGAAGCAGCTGATCAGATCGCGGATGCTGCTTGCTGAATACCTCAAAACGCAGGCCGCAGGGAGTATCGCAGGAGTATATCTTCGCAGCGCTGCCCCATTCGGTAATATCTGACCCTATCTCGGTAAATCCGAAGCGCTCGTAGTAGCCGATGTGATCGGTCGCAATATACAGCCTTTCATAGCCCAGACGCGCCGCCTCGTACTTTGCGTGGGTCAGCAGCATCTCGCTGAATCCGCCGCCGCGCAGCCGAGGGTCTATGAACAGTGTGCATAAGAAAGGGGAAAGCTCTGTACGGTGCGCCAGTCCGTCATGCTCTGCCAGCTGATAAAAGCCGCGTATCCTTTCATCCTCTCCGAGTATGAGCCAGGTCTGAGGCAGCGACTGTGCGCTGATGCTTGCAGAAGCGACCTGTGAAAAGGCAGCGCTTACCTTGTTCCATTTTTCTTTGCAGTAGCTTTCTGCTTCGGAGAGCAGGTCAGGTCTTTTGTTCAATGCTTCGATTATCATAAATTCTCCTGAAATGCGGTCAAAAAAACGTCCCCGAAACAGGGACGCGTAAATTTCCGGTGCAGCATCATTCGCCGTGACCGCACAATGTTGCAGAATGTGAATGACAGATATCCCTGAAACGGTATTCAAAATTATACATATCATCCACCTGCCTTTCGCTCTATGTACTGATTATATCAGAAAGGGAAGAAGTTGTCAATATATTCAGGCTTTGTTTATGTAATTACTTGACAACTGTCAAAAAATATGTTATACTATATCCAAATAAAGCAAAGGAGGCATTGTGTATGGAATCTTCGATCGCTGCTATGGCTATGAACATGGCTATGGCTAATATGCAGAATGCTTTTTCCGTCGGTATGATGAAAAAGACTTTGGAGGCTTCTCAGGCTTCTATGGAAGCTATCACCGAGATGATGGACGCTATGCCCTCTCCTGATGGTAAGGGTACGCTGCTCAACGTCAGAGTGTAAGCACTGTCGTCATCACTGGCGGCGCAGTACAAAACTGCATAAGGATCGCGCGGTATCATGTATGTGATACCGCGCTTTTTGTGTCATTCTTTGCCTGCTTTGATGCGGAATTGTTTGGGCGTGATGCCTTTATGACGCCTGAAGCTTTTTATCATGTGGCTGCAGTCGGAGTAGCCTGTTTCCTGTGAGATGTAGTTGAGGTCGAAATCGGTGTACAAAAGCAGCTCCTCCACCTTGTACAGGCGCATCTGCTCGATGTATTCCTTGCAGCTCCTGCCGTATACCGAAAGGAATTTCTTCGCAAAATAGGAGTAGCTCATGCCGCAGCGCTTTGCTATCTCGCTGACTGCCACGTTGTCGCTTAGGGTCTTGTCGATATATTCGGTGATGTTGTATACGTCATAGGAGTTATCCTCCGCGAAAACCTGCCTGTCCACCGAAAAGCCCTGTGTCTGCCAGTATCTGAGCACCTTTATCAGCAGCTGACTTATATGCGAGCGCACTATGACGTCGTAGCCGTAGCCGCCCTGCTGCATCTCGTCGATGCAGGCGATGAAATGCTGTTCTATACCCTCGGCGGCGGTGAAGCTGTCGGGAAAAACGCTGCTCATGCCGCGCTTTTCCGCACTTCTGAAGATGCTTCGCAGCTTGGGGGTATAGTCCGATGTAAGCGACAGACGGTTTATATCAAATTTCATCACCGCATAGCGCAGAGGATTTCCGTCAGCGGCGTATATTCCGTGAACACATTCGGGATGGAAAAGTATCATGTCCCCCGAATGAAGATAATAGCTTTGTTCGTTGGCGCGCATTTCGGCGCAGCCTTCCAGAATATATATTATCTCCATGAAATAATGCCAGTGCAGCTTGACGGGAAACTGCTTGCTCACAGGGTCGTAATAAAAGCACTCTATGGGTCTGTTGAGGGTGTCGTCGGCTTCAAAAAGATAATGCATAACATTCTCCTGAAATAGTTTTTTACTATTTTTTCATAGCATTATTATATCACGTTTTTTCACTAAATGCTATAATAATTATACAATTATTTTTGAAAGGATACAGATGTATGAATAATTTCAGCTTTTACAGTCCGACTGAGTTCGTTTTCGGCAAGGGTACAGAGGAGCAGTGCGGCGCGCTTGTAAAGAAGCACGGCGGCACAAGAGTGCTTGTGCACTATGGCTCAGGCTCTGTCGTAAGGAGCGGTCTGCTCGGCAGGGTCACAGCGTCGCTTGCGGCAGAGGGCGTGACGTATTTCGAGCTTGGCGGAGTCGTTCCTAATCCGCGCGACACAAAGGTATATGAGGGAATCGAGCTGTGCAGAAAGGAAAACATCGACTTTATCCTTTCGGTAGGCGGCGGCTCCACCATCGACAGCAGCAAGGCTATCGCGGCAGGCGTATGCTATGACGGGGATTTCTGGGACTTCTATTGCGGAAAGGCGCGCATAGAAAAGGCGCTTCCCGTTGGCACTGTACTCACTATCGCCGCAGCAGGCAGCGAAGGCTCTCCCAGCTCCGTTATCACAAAGGAGCAGGGCATGGAGAAGCGCGGCACAGGCTCAGACCTTATCCGTCCGAGATTCTCGGTGCTTGACCCCGAGCTTACCACGACGCTTCCCGCGTATCAGACCGCGTCAGGCGCGACGGACATCATGGCGCACGTTTTTGAGCGCTACTTCACTACGACAAAGGAGGTCGAGATAACAGACCGCCTTTGCGAGGCAGTGCTGCTGACTATGATAAAGGAAACTCCGCGCGTTATCGCTGACCCTAATAATTACGATGCGCGTGCGAACATCATGTGGGCAGGCATGGTCGCTCACAATGACCTGTGCGGCGTAGGCAGGGCGCAGGACTGGAACAGTCACGGACTGGAGCATGAGCTTTCGGGACTTTATGACTGTGCGCACGGCGCAGGACTTGCAGTCATCATGCCTGCATGGATGG
>SVMQ01000275.1 GCA_015067375.1 Oscillospiraceae bacterium
TAGTCATGCTGACATTCTCGGAGAGCGGGAATGCGAACACCTCCACCTCCTGAAACGCAGGAGCGAACAGCTTGAAATACTCGTTTCTGTCGAACTCGCGTATGTCAGTGCCGTTGCACAGTATAGCGCCCTCTGTCACATCATACAGCCTTAACAGCAGCTTGATGAACGTAGTCTTGCCCGCGCCGTTGAGTCCGACTACGGCAAGCCGCTGCCCTGCCTCAAGCGTTAAGTTGAGGTTTCTCAGCGCGTATTTCTCCTGTCCCTGATAGCGGAACGAAACATTTTTGAACTCGAACTTGTACTTGTCCGACTTCGGGATGGGAACGGTCTTTTTGCCCTCGTCGCCAAACGGGATGTCCATGAACGTGCGGAAGTCGTCCATTCGCGAGGAACGCTCCCTCATACCGCCAACGGACTGCAAGAACGCGTTGATGTTGTTGGACATCATCACAGCACTTCCCGTATACAGCGTGAAATCACCGATACTCATGCCGTTGAACAGCATACCGTATATCAGCCAGCCGTAGATTATGACGTTGCGCACCAGTGCTATTCCTGCGGAAAAGGCGCTGTTGTACTGCCAGTAGCGGCGGCTCTGCACCCAGCGCGCAAGCTCCTCGGAATTTACGTCCCTGTGCTTCTTGTCCAGCCAGTTCTTCATGCCGTAAAGACGGATGTCCTTTGCGTAGGAGAAATCCGTGGAAACGGTCTGCATATACTCCAGTCTGCGCCATGTGCCTGCCATAGCGTCCCACATGACCTCCTTGTCCTTAATGCGGATGTAGTCGAAGTATTCAAACTGCACCACAGACAGCACCAATATTATCAGCACCAGTCTGAAATCCAGCGTGGAAATGATGCTGACCGCGGCGATGACCGCCGTAAACTGCACCATGAACTGCCACATATCACGCATAAGACCCTCTACACCGCCGTACTGATGCCCTGCCGCGCGCTTTGCTTTCTGCAGGCGGTCGAGCATATCAGGCGTTTCAAGCTGCTCATACTCCATGCGCATTGACTTTGCGATGCGCTCCTTTACGAGCTTCAGGCGCGTGTATGTAAAGCCGAGGTCAAGATTTTTCGACACCAGCGTATTGAGCCACATAAGCAGCAGCTCCACCGCCGTAGTGCCGAGAATGAGATACAGCAGCGGCATTATGTCCTTTTCGGACTGTGCCGACTGCCGCTCTATCATGTCGATAACGAGCTTTCCGATGATAGTCCAGATATACCCCATCGAAGCGTCCGTGATACCTCCGAGCAGCAGGTAGAATATCATCGACGGACGATACTTCCTGTATGCACGGAGGATGTAGCCACAGTTGCTGAACACGCCGTATTCCTTATGCAGCGCGTCAGTCTGCTCTTTCTTTTTTGCTTTGTAGATAAACATTATTCATACCAATCGGGAATGACAGGTATTACGCGGCGCTGTCACACCTCAACGTCAGCGTCGTAGTCTACTCCGTCGATTCCAAAACCAAACAGCTCATAGAAGTCGCTCCAGTAGCCGTCGATATCAGTGAATTCCCTGAAATTATCGGCGTCAAGCTTCTCCCAGATCTGTGATACCTCCGCCTGGATATCCTGCTCCATCTCGAGGTCGTCAAGGCGGATCATGCCCTGCTCGTCAACAACGGGCGCGCCGGCGTACAGCTTCTGTGCGAACAGTCTGTACATCTGCTCGATGCAGCCCTCGTGAACTCCCTTTGCTTTCATTACCTTGTACAGTATGGAGATGTACAGCGGCACGATCGGGATAGCCGCACTGGACTGAGTAACCAGCGCCTTGTTGACGGAAATGTACGCTTTAAGACCGCTGTCCGCATACTTGTCGGTCAGCTTCTTGGAGGTATCGAACAGGTGAGCCTTTGCTCTGCCTATCGAGCCTTCAAAATACATCGGGTGCGTCAGCTTCGGGCCGATGTAGGAATAGGCAACGGTAACGGCGTTGTCCTCGATAACGTCAGCGGCTTTGAGCGCGTCTATCCACGCCTCCCAGTCCTCGCCGCCCATGACCTTGACGGTAGCTTCGATCTCCTCGTCGGTCGCAGGGTCGATAGTTACCTCGGAAACGGTGTTGTTTCTGAGATCTATCGTCTTGTTGGTGTAGCTGTCGCCCGTTGTTTTAAGCACGGAGCTGTACACCACATCGCCCACTGCACGTCTGGGGGAAGCAAGACTGTAAACCACCATATCTACCTTGCCTAAGTCGGACTTTATCAGGTCGATGACCTGCTTTTTGCACTCGTCGGAGAACGCGTCGCCGTTGATGGTCTTTGCATAGTAACCGTCAGCCTGCGCGAACTTTTCAAACGCCTTGGTGTTGTACCAGCCGGAGGTGCCTGTCTTGTTGCCGCTTGCCTCCTTGTCGAACATAACGCCCAGTGTTGCAGCGCCGCAGGAATAAGCAGCGGAGATGCGGCTTGCAAGACCATAGCCCATAGAAGAGCCGATGACCAGTACCTTTTTGGGGCCGTTTGCTGTCTTAGGCTGAGCCTTGACGTATTCGATCTGCTGCTTTACGGCAGCCTCGCATCCCACGGGATGAGCGGTAGTGCATATAAATCCTCTTACCTTAGGTTTAACTATCATTTTTTGATAAACTCCTTTCGTCATGCGAAACGAACGCGCCGCTTTCCCCCTCAGACACGGCGAGGGGCGCACAACGCGCCGCTTCTGGTTCCTTAATGCTATAAAAAAGCGTACTTTTTAAGTATACCATAAAATTTTCCGTTTATCAAGAGCAAAACGCGATAATGGACACCAGACGATTTTTGCAGAGGCACAAAAACAGGGCGGTGATATGCCGCCCGTGGTGTCGTCGTATTCATTTCTGTCTGCCGCGAATTTTCGGAGCATCGCGTATTCTTGCACTGGTTACGCCGCGGATAATTTAACGGGCGGATGATATCCGCCCATACGATATATGTAATGTCATCACCGCGACGTTGCGCGTTTTTTCGGTCACGGCAAGCCGTGACCCTACAACACAACGTTTGCTGCCCAA
>SVMQ01000023.1 GCA_015067375.1 Oscillospiraceae bacterium
AAGCGCAGGCTGTGATAGTTGCGGTCAACGGCGCGGCGGCATTGTGCGAGGATAGAACACAGCTGCTGTGCAGTATCGCGGATTTTATTGCAGCGTTATAGAAAATGCCTGATAAAACAAGATCATGATATGCTCCCCTCAGTTGCAGCTGAGGGGGCTTTTTAGCATCAAAATCTAAAATATGTATATTCAAGGAAAAACAACCCCAATATATAGTACACTTCGCACAATACATAAAAAATTAAAAAAATTTTTAAAATTTTTCAAAAAAACGCTAAAGTTTTCCGGAAACTGACCGATATAATATACGTGATAGCTGAAAAGCAAAAAGCTTTAAGCTAAGGTTCCAAAGCTTGGCAGAGTTCCCAAGTGTACATAAGGAGCAAGACAGGCAGAGGGACTACGAAAAAATTTATTACTTTTCAACCCCGTCCCAAGGAAAGGAATTCCGAATAAGGGACGCGAAATCAAGGAGGAAATTATTATGGCAGGAATGGTAGTACAGCATAACATGAACGCCCTTGGTGCGTACAACAAGCTGAATTCAAACGTAAACGGTCTCAAGAAGTCTTCTGAGAAGCTTTCTTCCGGTTACAGAATCAATCGCGCTGGCGACGACGCTGCTGGTCTCGCAATCTCTGAGAAGATGAGATCCCAGATCCGTGGTCTGAACCAGGCTAAGAGAAACTCTCAGGATGGTATCTCCATGATCCAGACATTTGAGGGTGCTCTCCAGGAAACACACTCCATTCTTCAGAGAATGAAGGAGCTCGCTACTGAGTCCGCTAACGGTACATACGACAACGCTACTGACCGTGCAGCTATCCAGCTCGAGTTCGATCAGCTCAACGACGAGCTGAACCAGATTGCTGATACAGACTTCAACGGTACTGTAGCTCTTAACGGCGGTATCATGGCTGACGGCACAAAGGCTAACGGCTCTGCTATCGACTACACAAAGAACTTCACAGAGCCCAGAGAGCTGACCAAGGATGATGTTACTATCGGTAACCTCGGTTATGCTGGCACAGCTAATGAGACTGTAACATTCACAGCTACAAAGGATAAGGATACAGGCGCTGTTACATGGACAAAGAGCGATAACGGTGTTGGCACAGTTACTAACAAGGCTGAGGGTGGCTTCGCATACGATGGCGCTACATTCGGTTTCGATACCGATAAGGTTAACACAGGCGATACTCTCACTGTAACCTTCACAAAGGGCAAGGCTGCTGTTGCAGCTTCCAACCCCGCTGCAGTTGACATCTATATTGAAGATAATGATTCCAAGGCAACATTTGCTGGTGGTGTCACAGCTGAAGATATTTCCGGTAGTATCAAGTCTGAGGAAGACAGAGATCTGGTTAACTCCCTCAACGGCGCTTCCATCGGCTTCACAACAGACGCTACTGGTAAGCTGAGCGCTGCTACTGTAACACTGGCTGACGGTTCCGTTATCGAGGATACAACAGGTACTGCAACTGTAAGCAATCCTCTGAGCGTTAAGGTTGCTGGCAACAAGCTTGAGATCTACGGCTTCATCGGTGGTGCTAACAAAAAGATCGCTACTATCGACGGTTCTGCAGCAAACGATGATTTCAAGAGCAAGACAGGCGAAATGAGTCTCGTATTCACAGACGCTAAGTATGCTCCTGCAGAGATTGGTACTATCACAGTTGAGGCAAGCGCAGTATCTAAGTCCAACGCTTACGATGCTTCCGTTGCTAAGATGACATACGCTGACTCCGTAACACTGCAGGTTGGCGCACGTACAAAGGACGCTGTTGACTTCACATTCAACTACGAGTCTGATGGTATGGGCGAGCTCGAGGCTAACATGAACGTTTCCGCTCGTGAGGACGGTCTCAACACAGCTAACCTCTCTCTTGCTAACCAGGAAGATGCTAACTACGCTATCGACCAGATCGATAACGCTATCAACAAGGTATCCATGGTTAGAGCTACATTCGGTTCCATCCAGAACCGTCTCGAGCACAAGATCGAGAACATCACAACAACATCTGAGAACCTGACAGAGGCTGAGTCTTCTATCCGCGATACAGACATGGCTTCCGAGATGATGAACTACACCAAGTTCAACATCCTGCAGCAGGCTGCTCAGTCCATGCTCGCTCAGGCAAACCAGCAGCCCCAGGGCATCCTCCAGCTCCTCGGCTAATCCAATCGGATTATCTAACGCAGCTTGAGTTTGCACAGGCAGCTTGATTGCTGACTAGCTAACTGAACAAGGCGCCCCCGAAGAAATTCGGGGGCGTTTTAATTGCAGAAAAACACCTGCGGTTTTTAGACCGCAGGTGTAGTTTTATTTTATCATTGATGCAAGATAGCCGATAGTGTGCCATTTTTGTGCTTTGAGGTAATTTGTGATAATATCTATCATCGCTCTGTTGCTTACAAAAGAATGTGCAATAACCGCCTGACTTCTTAAGAACTCTTCTTGCGCGTGTTTTTCTGTTCTGCACGCATAACCTGTTGAAGCAGCAACAAGCTTTGCAGAAGCAGCACTTACTACAAAGTACAGGAAATTATCATATATGGTATACTCTTTATTGTAATAAGCTGTGAAGAACTCCATAAAAAGATTGAGTATGATATTTTTAACTGCATAGCTGTTCTCAGCGAAAAATTCTTTGAATTTTGCCATGCCTGTCTTATACTTGTCTACATCGGCTATACCATCGGTATAAAGCGGAAGAAGAACATTACTGCCGTACATTTTCATAAGTATGTCATTGACAACGCCTATGCTGAAAGTGTAATTTGGTTTGATGTTGTTGATGCTTTCTATCTGTGCTTTATCTTTAAGCTGAGGCTTGAGCTTTTCGATGACCTCGGGGATCATGTCTGCCTTGCCATCCTCCGCAAATTCAGATATCTTCTTTGCGGCGAGAGCGGCGAGAATTATCGATGTTTCAATATCATGTTTTTTATCAAGCATGATATTGTAAAGAAAATCAAATATTGCATTCAGATGCAGCAGCTCTGGATGCTGTTCGATATCATTCTCCTTAAACCTGTTGGTAAGAAGCATTTCTCCTTTCCACTCTCTCATGTATATATCCATACTGCTCTCGTCGTGACAGATAAGGTCTAGAACAGCATAGCAGGAGGTCGTGCATAATTTTGTTGCTATATTATATATACAATTCGATAATCTTGGGTATACAGTGCAGATCTCGGATAGATATTCCTCGCCCTGTTCCTTTTGTATAAGGCATAGCTTTTCCTCTGTCAGGAACGGACATTCGCCGTTAGGTCTTAAGGCAATGGTATAACGATCTATGTCATTTGATGGAACAAACGAAGTATTGATAAGCTCGGTCAGCTTTTCGGAGCAGTTACATTCTTTGAGCTTATTTATTTCGTCTTTTTTCCAAAAGATATCCCAGCCAACACAGCAGGAAGCAGGACATTCGCCGCCTATGCACTTGAATTTGTCATAGTATTTCGGTTGTTTTATAATAGCATTGATCTTTTTCATACCGCTGATCCTTTCCAAAGAAGTTGATATATCAATTATATCATATCATACAGAATAAAGCAATAATTTGTAAAATGATATTATTGCAAAATCACAAAACCAGTCAGAATTTGTATCTGTATTTTTATATATCGTTTGTACGTTTTCTGTGCTTTATCTATTGCATTTCAGCATAAAATATGATAAAATAATTGTGTGTATCAAAAATAAGACAGTAAAACTGCATACAAATCCATATAAAAGAAAGGGTCACTACCATGAGCAAAAAAGTAGTTAAATTCGGCGGCAGCTCCCTTGCCGACGCTAATCAGTTCAGAAAGGTCGCAGACATCATCCATGCGGATGAGGCACGCTGCTATGTCGTTCCCTCCGCACCCGGCAAGAGATACTCCGACGATATCAAGGTAACAGATATGCTGTACACCTGCTATGATGCGGTGCAGAACGGCGAGGATTTTGAAAAGTCCTTTGCAGGCATCAAGGAGCGCTTCGAAGGTATCATCTCCGACCTTGGTCTTACACTTGACCTCAGCGAGGAGTTTGAGAAGATCGGCGTGAACTTCAAGGCGGCTGCAGGCAGAGAATACGCAGCAAGCCGTGGTGAGTACCTCAACGGTATCATCCTTGCAAAGTTCCTCGGCTTTGATTTCATCGACGCTGCAAAGGCTATCTTCTTCACAAACAAGGGCAATTTCGATGACGATATCACAAACGCTTGCCTCGGCGCAATGCTCGACAAGACAGAAAAGGCTGTAATTCCTGGATTCTACGGCGCAATGCCCGACGGCACTATCAAGACATTCTCCCGCGGTGGCTCTGATTTCACAGGTTCCGTTGTTGCAAAGGCTGCACAGGCTGATATGTACGAGAACTGGACAGACGTAAGCGGTATGCTGGTTGCCGATCCCAGAATAGTTGAGAACCCCGCAGGCATCAGCATTATCACATACAGCGAGCTGCGCGAGCTTTCCTACATGGGCGCAAGCGTGCTGCATGAGGATGCGGTGTTCCCCGTAAGAAGCGCAGGCATCCCCATCAACATCAAGAACACCAACGCTCCCGAGGATGCAGGAACACTTATCGTTCCCTCTGAGAAGAACCCTGCCGCAGAGCACGTTATTACAGGTATCGCAGGCAAGAAGGACTTCTCCGTAATCTCCATCGAAAAGGACAGAATGAACAGCCACAAGGGCTTCCTGCGCAGACTGCTGCAGGTGCTTGAGAATCATGGTATCTTCCCTGAGCATATGCCCACAGGTATCGACACAGTCAGCGTTATCGTAAACTCCCATGAGCTTGAGGGACAGCGTGAGAAGCTTACACAGCGCCTCAAGGATGTCATCAAGCCCGATCACTTTGAGATAGTTGACGGTCTTGCGCTCATCGCAGTAGTAGGTCGCGGTATGCGCTCTGTAAAGGGTACAGCAACAAGAGTATTCGCAGCACTTTCACACGCAAATATCAACATCCGTATGATCGACCAGGGCTCCAGTGAGCTTAACATCATCGTAGGTATCGAGAGCGCAGATTTTGAGAAGGCTATCAAGGTCATCTACAATATGTTCATGCTCAGTGAGTGATCGCTTTCGGAAAGCGATGCCGTTTTGAAAGAGGGGGATAGAAAATGGATTATTCAACATATCTGAACGATGCAAAGATACGCAGCGGTAAGGCAGGCGCATATAAGAATTACCTTGTAAAGAATATCGAGGTGATCGGACAGAGAAAGCTTGTTGTTATCGGCGGCGCAGAGGATCGCGCAGTGCTGAATGAAACGATAGATCAGCTGCGCAGAAAGAGCGTCAAAGTACCCGAGATCGCGTATGTTGCAACAATAGAAGAAGACAAGGCAACCGAGGACGGTTCTGTACGTTTTATCGACGAGCTTAAAGGCAAGGCTTCCAGCCTGTATGTGCTGATACTTGCACCCTATTACAGTGCTGAGGTACAGCTTGCTGCTATGGACAGAGTCATGGGTACTTCCGCAGCTATTGCGTATGCACTAAAGAATGTGTGCGGCTATACCGAGCGTGATTTCTGCGAGATGAACGAGCCTACAGGTCTTGGCTTCAACATGGCTAACAAGAAGATATCAGGCGCTATTGCGGCTGACTCCAAAAAGTACGCTGCTCTTGAAGCAGGTACAGCATCGCAGCTTTCTTCCTATAAAGACAAGATGCGCAGAGAGCGCTGCTTCATCCTCGGAAATACAAGTTCAAAGCTTGACGAACTGAACTCCATGATGAACGAGCGTACATTCGCAGCTGACGGCTTCTGTGATTTCTTTTCAAGAACACCGCAGCGCCCTGCATACTATCTGCTGACAGAGGCATCTGCTTATCTCGGAAACGGAAAGTATATTGAGGGCATGGAGTGTTTCATAAACGGCAATGTACGAGTATTTGAAGACAAGTTCAAGAAAAAGCCGACATATCTCAATCCGCTGGGCAAAGGTCTGATCGACGGACTGCCTACGTTTGATACGGCAGAGAGTATGTATGACACATCCAAGATAATGCCTTTGTATCAGATGATACAGCTTGCGATCTACATGGGCTTCACCGAGATCTACATCTACGGCTTTGATGGTACATTTGAGCTTGAGATAGACGCTGACGGCATAGGCAGAAAGCCTGCTGAGGGCTGTGTAACAGGCTTCCCTGATAAGGCTAAGCAGATACTTGACCGTGTTCGTGCATACGCAGACGGAAACGACATCAAGATATACAGCCTGTGCGAAACATCGGGACTGTCCATGTTTGAGAAGGCAAAGTACGAGGATATCGACTTCACCAAGTCATCCATCTTCAATAAAATATAAGAACAAGGGCGGAATTGCTTCCGCCCTTATTTCAAAGGAGGAAACAGCATTGAGCCGCGCTGATGAATTGTTCATACAAAACTGCCGCGATATCCTTGAGAATGGCATCTCTGACGAGGGACAGAATGTACGTCCGCACTGGGAGGATGGAACGCCCGCGCACACGATAAAGAAATTCTGCATCGTAAACCGCTATGACCTGCAAAAAGAGTTTCCCATAATGACGCTGCGCAGGATATTCTACCGCAGCGCTATTGAAGAGATACTGTGGATCTATCAGAAAAAGTCCAACCGCGTTGCTGATCTTTCTACGCATATCTGGGACGCATGGGCTGATGAAAACGGCACGATAGGCAAGGCTTACGGCTATCAGCTTGGCGTGAAGCACCACTATAAAGAGGGCGATTTTGATCAGGTGGACAAGGTGCTGTACGATCTTAAAAACGACCCTGCCAGCCGCCGCATCATGACAAATCTGTATAATCATTCCGAACTGCACGAGATGGCGCTTGCCCCTTGTGCATATTCCATGACATTCAATGTATCAGACAACAAGCTTAATGGAATACTAAACCAGCGCAGTCAGGATATGCTTACCGCCAACAACTGGAACACCTGTCAGTATGCCGCGTTGCTTATTATGTTTGCAAAGGCGAGCGGTCTTGAAGCGGGCGAATTTGTTCACGTCATTGCAGATGCGCACATCTACGACCGTCATGTGGATATAGTGAAGCGCCTTATTGAAAAAGAGCCGCTCCCTGCTCCTGAGATGGTGGTTGAGGATATCACGGATTTCTATAAGTTTACTAAAAACAGCTTTACAGTGGAAAATTACAAGTATCACGAGTTTGACGAGAAGATACCTGTTGCGATATAAAAGAGGTTATTATGTTACAAGAAAAAAGACTTGCGGTGCTTATCGACAGCGATAACGTGTCCGCAAAATATGCGCAGTTCATCATGCAGGAGGTGGAGAAGTACGGCATCCCTACCTACAAGCGCGTTTACGGCGACTGGGAAAAGGGCGGTAACGGCTGGCACAATGCGGCGATAAACTATTCCATCATGGCGGTGCAGCAGTGCAGCTACATCGCAGGAAAGAATGCCACAGACTTCTCCATGATAATCGACGCTATGGATATCCTGTACACGGGCAATGTTGACGGCTTCTGCCTTGTAACGAGCGACAGTGATTTCACGCGCCTTGCTATCAGATTGCGCGAGGCAGGCAAGCTTGTTGTCGGTATAGGTGAGCTTAAAACTCCGCGCGCGTTTACGGTGAGCTGTCACCATTTCTGCTATCTCAATCAGCTTTGTGAGCCTGAGGGAATGCAGGATGAAAAGACCATCCGCAAGGCAGTGCTGGAATATGTGCAGGAGCATAACGACGAGCGTATCGACCTTGCAAGAGTGAGCGCAGTGCTTACCTCTCGTTTCGGAAATATCAACTTTGACGAGCTTGGCTACAAGCGTTTCTCATCCTTCATCGACAGCTTCAAGGAGCTTCGCAGAAGCAACACCTTTGTATCTATGAAGAAGAAAAAGGCGGAGCTTCCCGCACCTGCTATCAGCTCGGACGAGGTAACAGAGGAGCAGATAGTCGCTGCAATAAAGGACTATTTCAGCGAATACGCGCCGCAGAATGACAACATGATGAAGATAGAAAGCTATCTTGCAGCAAAATTCGGCAAGATAGATTTCTCGCGCTTCGGCTCAAAGAGATTTGCTAAATTCATCGACAAGCAGGATAATTTCAAGCGCACAGGCACATTCATCGAGCCTGTTGCGGCAGCGGAGCTTCCTACGCTTACCATGGATGTATTCGCGCATGAAGCGTATACCTATGCAAAGGACAACTCCCCCAAGGGCGGCAACATCGGTCAGCTGAACAACTATCTTATCGGAAAGTATGGCAAGAATTATTTCCGCGCACTTGGTTATGCGGATTTCCGCGCGGCTATTGAGGCGGTTGAGAGCGTGTCTGCAGATAACAATCTCATATTCATCAAGACAGACGAGCCTGTTGTGACATACGACGAGATAACGCTTGAAAAGGCAGCGGAGATGGTGCTGAATTATGCGTCCGACCATCAGCCTCAGGGCGGAAATATCGGACAGCTTAACAACGAGCTTATGAACAGATTTGGAAAGAGCTATTGTGCAGACCTCGGTTTTGCTGATTATAAATCCATGCTTTCAGCAATCGCTGGTATTACAGTAAAGCGCAACCGCATCTACCCTGCAATCGTCAGAGAGGAAGTACAGCCCGAAGAGCCGATACAGGAAACAGAAGCAGCACCAGAGCCTGTGTCTGATGTCGTGGCTATACCTGCCGAGGCAGCGGAAGAGCTGGTGATAACCGCTGAGGAGCCTAAGTCTGCTGAAGAGAAAACACCCGAAAAGCCTGACATGAACACTATCCGTCGTGATGTGCTGAACTTTGTTGCTACAGCTGAAAACGGCGGCGGACTGTCAGCACTGGGCAAGATGCTGGATGAGAAATACGGCAAGGGCGTGCTAAAGGAGATGGGATTCACCTCTATGAGAAAGCTTGCCGCAGAGGTAACGGGTATCGTGATAAGGTCAAACAAGCTGTATATCGACGAGGCTTTTGCGCAGCAGACCGAGGAGATAGAGCAGTTTGTGAGGGATTTCGCAAACAGCGACGGAAAACGCAGCGTGCGTGCGCTGGGAATGCAGCTCAAAAAGAACTTTGAGGGCTTTGACTATAGAAATTACGGCTTCGACAGATTTACCGATTTCATCAATGCTATCGACGGAGTAAAGGCTGACAGATATCACGTTGACCCTGTAAAGGAGAGCTGATATGGACAGCAGGTTTTCTCGCACTGAGCGCATCTTTGGAAAAGATGGAATGGAGAAGCTCAGAAATTCGCGCGTTGCAGTATTCGGAGTAGGCGGAGTTGGAAGCTATATCGCGGAGGGGCTTGCACGCAGCGGAGTCGGACACATTCATCTTATCGACAGCGATGACGTGGATATCACAAACCTCAACCGTCAGCTGGAGGCGCTTTCGGATACGGTCGGACAGCCTAAAGCAGAGGCAATGAAACAGCGTATCCTGCAGATAAACCCTGAATGTGACGTGGTTGTGCATGATTGCTTTTTCCTGCCCGAAAACTCGGCAGAGTTCGATTTCACGCAGTACGATTATATCGCAGATGCAGTTGACACGGTGACGGCAAAGATAGAGCTTGTGATGAAAGCACAGAAAGAGGGCGCTCCGATAATCAGCAGCATGGGTACGGGCAACAAGCTATGCCCGTCCATGTTGGAGGTATCAGATATCTACAAGACCTCGGTTTGTCCGCTTGCACGAGTAATGCGGCAGGAGCTAAAAAAGCGCGGCGTTAAAAGGCTGAAGGTCGTCTATTCAAAAGAAGAGCCAATAAAGGCTCAGCCGTCTGAGGAGGATGCACATCGCCGCAGTATCCCTGCAAGTGCGGTATTCGTTCCGGGAACGGCAGGTCTTATCATAGCCTCAGAGATAGTAAAGGATTTGACAAAGCGATGACTGAGAAGATCATCACTGATATTTCCGAGTTTATTTTTGTGTCGCATGAACCACGGAAGGTGGACGCGCTTTTTTTACCGGGCGGCTCGCCTCCCCAACAGCCCGAGTATGCCGCGGAGCTATATAAAGCAGGCTTTGCTCAATGGATAATACCATCGGGCGGCGTAAGTGTAAAAACAAACAAGTGGAACGGAGTTCGATCAAAGGCTGACGTCTACAACGGCGACTATCACTCAGATTGTGAGTTTTTCACGGATGTACTGCTTAAAAATGGTGTACCCTTATCAGCCATAATTCCTGAGAATAAAGCAGGTCACACGCGCGACAATGCGTATCTTTCACGAAAAGCTGCTGATGAAAAAGGTGTTAAAATAGACTCTGCCATGATCGTCTGCAAAGCATTTCATGCCCGACGCTGTCTTATGCTTTACCAAATGGCTTTTCCCGATACCAGGATAACAGTTTGCCCTGTACACTGCTACAATATAGCAAAAGACAACTGGTACAAGAGCGAAACGGGAATCGACCGAGTGCTTGGCGAACTATCCCGATGTGGCAATCAATTTATTGCTGATATCAAGAATTATTTGCTTTGAAGTATAATAAATTGCCGATAATACTATTAGTATTTCGCCAACTCACCAAAAAGCACCTTTGGATCTCCCAAAGGTGCTTTTCATTTCCAATCGTCCTATTTACGAACAATAAAACAGACAGGCTGAAAAGCCTGTCTGTATCATATCAACTCAATTTGCTGATGATTATATCAGCTATCCTGTAAAGCGGCGCCTGCTGCATTACAGCGCCAATTTTGTATGCCTCCATCGGCATACCATATACAACGCAGGTCTCTTTGTCCTGTCCTATTGTATATGCGCCTGCATTTTTCATCTTCAGCAGACCGTCTGCGCCATCTCTGCCCATTCCTGTAAGTATTGCGCCGATCGCATTTTCTTTTGCCACCTCAGCAACACTGGTGAACATAACGTCAACCGATGGACAGTGACCTGACACCTTTTCGCCCTGTCTTGAGGTAACATAATACCCCTTGGCATCCTTGCAAAGACGTAGATGATGCTCTCCTGCGCCGATTATTACAAGGCCGCGTCTCAGACGGTCGCCGTCCACAGCTTCCTTTACCTCGACCTTACAGTTACGGTTAAGGCGCTCGGAATACATTTTTGTAAATCCTGCAGGCATATGCTGCACCACGATAACAGGCGGCATATCCTCCGGGAAGCCCTTTATCACCTGCTCCAGCGCCTCTGTACCTCCTGTTGACGCACCCAGTGCAACAACAATATCGCTTTTGCGGAAAGCACGGGCAGAAGACATGATCGGTTGTGCAGGCTCAGACTGAGAACTCCTGTCATTTTTCGGGCTGATATTAGAAATATACGAGGGTCTGTTCAGCTCAGGAATATCAGCGACGTCGGGCTTGTTAAGTCCGCCACCGCGTGCTATTCTTGAGATATTGCCCTTGGAGTGCGCACGTTTTATGGCACTGCACACAGTTTCCGCGAACTTCTGCATTTCAGAATTTGTTCGGGTCAGTGGCTTTGCGATGAACTCCGCCGCACCTGCTTCTTTTGCGGAAGACCCGCTGTCAGAGCGCGATGAGATGACGATAGTCGGGATATAGTATTGCGGCAGCAGCTTTTTGAGAAAAGCGATACCATCCATTCTTGGCATCTCGATATCAAGGGTCATGACGTCAGGCTCATACTTGACTATCATATCCCGCGCGGAATAGGCGTCACCTGCCGTGCCGATGATCTCTATCTGCTCATCCTGACGTATATATCGCGCCAGCACCTCGCGGAAAAGGATCGAATCGTCTACGACAAGCAGCTTTATTTTTCTCATGGCAAGCTCCTGTTATAATGGTCTGCGGTATATCGCAGGCTTTATGTAATCAAACTTTGTTTCACCACGCGGAACACTTTCAGCGTGACCGATGTAGAAATAACCTCCCGGTTTAATTACATCGTAGAATCTGTTGACCAACGCATTTTTTGTCGGCTGATCGAAATAGATCATTACATTACGGCAGAATATCAGATCAAACGGACGAGCCTTGAAGGTGTTAGGCATAGGATCCATCAGATTAAAGGGCTTGAAGATTATCTCGTTCTTTATCTGCTGGCATATTTCAAAGCTGTCATCTCCGACCTTTTTGAAATACTTGGACTTCCATTCGGGGCTTAGACCCTTCATTCCGTCGCTTGTATATATGCCGCGTTTTGCCTTGTCCATTACGCTGTGAGAGATATCTGTCGCAAGTATTCTGGTGTCCCACCTGGACTTTTCAGCGCCGAAATACTCGTTCAGCAGCATGGCTGTCGTGTAGCATTCCTCACCCGAGGAGCAGCCTGCGCTCCAGATGCGTATCTCCTTTGTTTTGGCATTAGCAACGATATACGGCAGTATCACATCTTTTAAATATGTATAGTGCTCAGGCTCTCGCATGAAGAATGTGTGGTTTGTTGTAAGCTTGTTTAATATTGTAGTGACCTCAGCGCCCGATTTATCTGCCATAACAGCGTCGAGGTACTCGTCATAGCTCTTGAATCCGCGATCCCTTAGCATATTGCCGAGGCGCCCTTGAATCAGCACGCGCTTTGCTGCAAGATTAATACCGTAGTTATCGTGCATGAACGCAACCAGGCGGTTAAACTCGCGGTCGGTAATATCCAGTTTTTCGATCATGAATTACACCTCATCGCCCAGCAGCTGCTTAACATCGAGGATAAGCTTTACATCATCGCCCGAACGGATCATGTACTGGATGAACTCATTGGTATTTACGGACTTGTTCTCAGGTGTTGCGGAGATATCGCTGGAGTGGATATCCTCAACATCGGCAACCTTGTCAACGATGATACCTACAGACATATCGTCCATTGTCAGGATGATGATGCAGGTCCTGCTGGTATAGGGGATCTCGGGCTTGCCGAAGCGTGTTCTGATATCCAGAACGGGAACGACCTTGCTTCGTACATTGATGATACCCTTGATATATACAGGAACATGAGGGATCTTTGTGATGTGGCACATCTCGATGATCTCGACTACGTTCTGCAGCTCTATACCATATATCTGCTCACCGATATGGAAGGTCATGACCTTACCCAGAATATTATTTTCGTTTGAGACTTTTTTATCTCCGGACTGCTGCTTTGCAACAGCCTCCTTAATTACATCATAGGTCATCTTGTTATCCTCCCTTTAGCCGATAAGTGAATTGGTGTCGATGATCAGAGAAATGCTGCCGTCGCCCATGATCGTACAGCCTGACAGACCCTTGCCCTTGACATTGTATCTGGACAGATACTTGGGGAAGGGCTTTACTACTACCTGCTGTTCGCCGATAAGCTTGTCAGCGAAGATGCAGACGCTCTTGTTGTCTGTCTCGACCAGCAGCAGGATACCCTCTTCGAGGTCGGTCACTTCTGTCTGGATATCGAATTTCTCATGGATTCTGAGGATAGGATAGCAAACGCCTCTTATCATGATCATCTCGTTGTTGTTTGTATCGTTGAGCAGCTGACTTGCCTCTGCCTTGAAGCTCTCGCGGATGGTAGAGATCGGAACGGTGAATACGAGGTCGCCGCAGGTGATCTCCATACCGTCGATGATAGCCAGTGTCAGCGGGATCTTGATGATGAATGTTGTTCCCTGACCCTTCTTGCTGTCGATAACGATAGAGCCGCCGCACTTTTCAACGTTAGCCTTAACAACGTCCATACCAACGCCTCTGCCGCTGAACTCTGTAGCCTGCTCGTTTGTGGAGAAGCCGGGCAGGAGGATCATATTCTGGATCTCCTTCTCGGTGTACTCGCTCTCAGGCTTTGTAAGCAGACCCTGACGCTTTGCCTTGGACATTACCTTTTCGGGGTCGATGCCCTTACCGTCATCGGAGATGGTAATGATTACTTCGCCGGAGCTGTTCGTAGCGGCGAGCTTGAGTCTGCCCTTTTCGGGCTTGCCTGCGTTTATTCTGTCCTGAACATTTTCTTCGATGCCGTGATCCATGCAGTTTCTTACAAGGTGCATCAGCGGATCCTGCAGGCTGTCAACGATAGACTTGTCAACTTCTGTTTCTTCACCCTCAATGATGAATTCAACATCCTTGTTGAGCTTCTTTCTCATATCACGAACGATTCTGTTCATCTTCTGGAATACACCTGCAAGAGGAACCATTCGGATGGACATTACTGTATCCTGAAGCTCGCTTGTAAGCTTTCTAAGCTGTCTTGCAGCCTTGTTGAAGCTCTCAAGCTCCAGACCCTCAAGGTCGGGGTTGGAGATAACCATGGACTCTGTTGTGATGATCTCACCAACGATATCATGCAGAGCGTCGAGCTTAGCAAGGTTGACACTGATGAGGTTCTGCTTCTGCATACCGCTTGCAGCCTGTGCCTTTTCAACAGCAGCCTGTGCTTTCTCGATGGAGGACTGCTCCTTGACCTCAGCTGCTGCAGGTGCGGCAACGGGAGCAGCAACAGCTGCTGCGGGTGCTGCTGCAACAGGGGCAGCTGCCTTAGGCTCGGGAGGAAGCTCAGCTGCAGGCTCTTCTGCTGCGGCAGCGGATACTACCTCGTAGGACTGAACGTTCAGCGCGGACTCTATCTGCTTCAGAACGAAGTCAACATTGTCGATGGGCTTGAATGTAATGAGGAATCCGTTTTCGATGATGACCTTGGACGCCTCAGGGTTTGTCTCAACATCAGCAGGTGTGAACTCCAGGAAAGAGCACTCCTCCTTGATGGTGTTGATAAGCAGGAATGCACGCAGATTCTCCATCTGGCAGCCATCCTCGAAGAACACTCTTACAGTGGTCTTGTCAGAGTCCACAGCCGCGGCGGGTGCATCCTGTGCTGCAGCTGCAGCTGCAGGAGCTGCTTCGCCGTTTGCCTCTCCCATAAGCACATCTCTTGCCTTAAGGAGCTTATTGATAAGGTCGGTGAAGTCCATGCTTTCGTACTCACCGCCGTCATTATTCTGGATAGCCTCGATCTGAGCCTTGTAGGAGTCGGATACCTGGAACACCAGATCGTAAACGAAGCTAACGTCAGTTATGACATCGGGATTTTCTCTGATAACAAAGAACATATCCTCTGCCTTATGAGCAAGCACCGAGAGGTTATCAAAGCCCATCATTGCAGAAGAGCCCTTGATAGTATGCATGATACGGAATATCTCCTTGATATCCTCGCTGTCAAACATATTTGCCTGCTCTGTCCTTAACAGGATCTCGTCAAGCTGCTCAAGAAGTGTGTTTGTTTCATAGAAGTACATGTCGAGCATGGCTTCCATGCCGGTTTCGATTCTTGCCATAATAACAGTCCTTTCCGATGTGCATCGCTGCACAAATTTGTTTTTTGTTTTGCTATGAAAAATTTTTAAAAAAACACTTTATTATTCCGCGGATTTATGATAGAATAATAAACAAGATATTTATTATTCCACGAAAGGAAGTGAGCCGATGGCACAGATTCCGCAGATAAACAACCCTATCACCGCCAAGAACTATAACTACAGCTCGCGTCCTATGGACGAAAATACAGAGCCTTTTGATATAGTCAAGCTGACCGGTGTGGGCGGTGCAGGCGTTTCTTCTGACGCTGGCACCAGAAGCCGCCTTGAAATGGGTAACCGCGAGCTTATCCCGCTCTCGGTGCAGGTCGCTAAGGATCCGACCCTTGCTGTTGAAACGCTTAAAGATCTGCTCAATGTAGAGGTCTTGAACCAGGCGCTCATCACGGGCCATACCGAGCTTTACGGAAAGCTGGAGGATCTTGCCACCAATCTGTATGTGACCCCCGAGGAGCTTGTACAGGAGATACAGAATCAGGAGCAGCAGAACACGATGTTCAGCGGTCATGAGTTCTATGACGTACTTCGTGAGGTCGCAAAGACCACTACCGATCCGACTACCAAGGAGATCATCGGCAATCTGTTGAAATCCTTGAATTTCGCACAGAACAAGAACGAGATCCTCGGCGCGCTGAAAGCGAACATGAAGTTTCTGTCTGAGTACTTCTCTCCTAACGAAAAGCTTTCAGCCAAGCTGATGAACCTTTCACAGCAGTGGGGTGCTGATGATGCAGAGCAGTTCTTCGATTATCTTAAATCGGAAACGCTTGCCATCCTGAAGGATGTAAGCGGAAGCCTGCTCAATGATGATAAGACTCAGATGCTCATCCCGCTCATCACTCATAATCTGTCGCGCTATAACAACAGCCCTTATATGTGCAAGGAGTATTTCAACCTGCTGCTGTCACAGACATCGTCAGGAACCCTGAGAGAGTCGCTTAAAAACTCTTTCTCCAGATTGTACTCGGCGCTGTTCGTCAAAAAAGATATGAGCGATCCATCCGCCGCAAAGGGTACACAGAGATCTCCGCAAATGGGTGCCGCTGCCGAACAGGCAAGCGTCACAGCGTCGGAGGGAAATAACACTCAGATAGCTGCTGAACAGAAGCTGCCGAATAGCGGAAATATGAACACGGCATCTGAAGAGATACCTTTAGATAATTATACTACAAATCTTCAACAAAATCAACCTTTTGAGAGCAATTCTACAGAGAAAAATTCAAATTTCTTTGCTTCTGAAAACGATGTTCAGCAGAATGTTAAAACCACAAACGAAAATTTTGTTGAAAACGACCAACCCGAAGTTGAGATAGAGCTGAAAGGTTATCAGAAATTCCTTCACGACAGCATGAGCGAGAAAAGTTTCATGCCACTTTTGAAGCATAGTGGGTATAATATTGAGCGTATGATGTCAACGTATGCAAGAGGAAAGACCAGCGGAATGGAAACTCTTGAGAAAATGGTGGAGGGTCTTTTTGTCCACGATGAAACAGGCGAGCAGTTCAAGGCATTCACGGCAGAGTTTTCCAAAATAAACACCATGCAGGAGGCCATCGACAAGCTTAACGAGCTGTTGCGTGCAATGCCTGATATCCCGATAAGAGAACGTCTGTACGGCGCGTTCGTAGATGTTATCGAGCAGATGGCTGTGCGCAACGAGCTGCCGCAGCACGGCGTAAGACCGCCTGTAAGCTCCACACTTGACTGCCTGACT
>SVMQ01000024.1 GCA_015067375.1 Oscillospiraceae bacterium
TGGGTTATCTCTCACCTGCCGAGGTAATTCATAAGTTTTTTCTCTAATTCTGTTGCACTTGACTTGACAATCTATCTTTCAATAACAGGAGGTCACAACAGATTGATTTTTCAGACCAAAAATAATTTAACTATAACAGATGAGCAACTTGACCTTTTAGTTGAGGGATTATTACCAACGATGCAGGAGTTCTTCGACAGTGAAATCGGGAAATCTATATATGCCGAATATTTAAAGGAAAATGACAACACTGAAAAACAGGCAGCTTAATTTTTCGTTCTGAGAATTTCCTAACGAAATATACAGTTTATTGCTTTAAAGCGTTGACAAACATTTTAAAAAGTGCTATACTGTAAAAAACGAAGAAATCCAATCAGATAGGAGGTATAATGAGAGCAGTAATTTATGCAAGATATTCGTGTGACAATCAGAGAGAGGAGAGTATTGAAGGACAGCTTCGTGAGTGCAGAGCATTTGCGGAGCGTAAGGGGTTTAACCTTGTGGGCAGCTACATAGACAGAGCAATGTCTGCCAAAACTGACAACCGTCCCGAGTTTCAAAGAATGATTAAGGAGAGCGGAAAAGAGCTTTTCGACATGGTCATTGTTTGGAAGCTTGACCGTTTTGCCCGTAACCGTTATGACTCGGCGCATTACAAGGCCATTCTTCGCAAGAACGGAGTAAAGGTTGTGTCAGCAACTGAGGTAATCTCGGAGGGTGCAGAGGGAATTATTCTTGAAGCTGTACTGGAAGGATACGCCGAATATTATTCCGCCGAACTTTCGGAAAAAGTTATCAGGGGTATGACGGAAAATGCTTTGAAATGTCAGTACAACGGCGTATGTTCCTGTTGGTTACAAGATTGATGAGAAGAAGCATTTTCAGCTTGACGAGCTTACCGCACCGTTTGTAAAAGAAGCATTTTTAATGTATATCAACGGCAGACAGCTTAAAGACATTGCAAAATTCTTCAATGACAACGGGGTGCTTTCCTCACGAAAACTGCCGATGACAATTACAAGCGTATCCGCAATTTTGCAGAACAGACGGTATATGGGCGAATATCGGTACAGGGACATAGTTGTTCCGGACGGTATTCCACCGATAATTTCAAAGGAGCTGTTCGCGATGGCACAGGGCAGACTTGAACGAAACAGGTATGCCCCCTCAAGCTATAAATCCGATGATAGATACCTGCTTACAACCAAGCTGGTTTGCAGTGACTGCGGAGCGTATATGGTCGGTGAAAGCGGCACAGGTCGGACAGGCAAGAAGTATCACTATTATAAATGTGTGACGGCAAAGAAAAAGTGCGGTTGTGAGCGAAAGGCTGTACGCAAAGAAGATATTGAAGATGTGGTAATCGACAATGCCGTTGATTTTATCTTCGACCAAGAAGTAATCGAAGGACTTGCCTACAGGGTTGTAAAGTGGCTGCAAAAGGATGACACTACCGTTCCGCTTCTTCAGAGAGAACTTGCGGAGGTTGAGCAAGCACTTGATAATGTAATGAAAGCCGTGGAGCAGGGTATCATCAATTCTACCACGAGAAAAAGAATGTCCGAGCTTGAAGAACAGAAAACGGATTTGCAGGTTAAGATTGCACGAGAGGAAATTCAGGCAAATATCCTGACGAAAGAACAGGTCATATTCTGGCTTTCAAATATGCAGAAGCTTAACCTTGCAACCGCTGAAAACAGGCAGAGGATAATCGACACATTTATAAATTCAATTCACGTTTATGATGACAGGTTAGTCATTAATTTCAACTGTCGGGAGGAGTCGGAAACGATTCCTCTCGAATTAAGCAAAAAAGTTTCTCGTTTACGGGAATCGGGGGAGCCACATTATAGAGCCGTTTGTGAGCATTCATGAACGGCTTTTGTTTTAGTTCAGGGCTGGTTTTGCCAACCGTTTGCCAACTAGATATATTCAGTTATAAATCCGCCAACAGGAGGACAAACATGAACAAGCTAAACACAACAATAATTCTTTCTCTGATACTTATGCTTTCGGGCTGTGCTGCCAACACTGATGAAGCACCGTCTGCAACTACTGCTGCTACAACAACCACTGTTGCGACTACAACGACCGCAGCTGCGACAACACAGGCAACAACCACATCTGCACAGACAACGGCTGTGATGGAGCAATCCGAGCCTGCTGAAACAACTGCCGTAACAACCACCAATATTGTGACCGATCAGCAAGACTTAGTAGCTGCTGATGCTCTAGTTGACAGTGATACAGTCCCCAAGTATGTAAATGTAGGCGAAACAGTTGAGTCCGACCCTGAAGCCGATCAGCTTGCCAGCGAACGCGAAGATAACATTCCTGTTGCAACAACGGAAGAAGCCGAACAGCATGCTCAGGACAGACAGGACCGTCAGGATATGGCTGAGAATACAGATGCATACACAACTGACGGTATACCTCTTACTACAGACGGTCATCTGACGGCTCCTGCAAAACCTACCGCAAACTACAAGCTGCCTGATGATGCACAGCTTGAATTTACTGGTAATGCTTCTACAGCCCTTCTAACAGAACTCCCTGATGGCTGTTACTGGACTCCACGACATAAATATGAAAATGCGTTTACAGATCCTGCAGGAAATGTCTGGTTGAACACAGAGTCTGATTTCCTTTCCGGCAATCGTGGAGAAGGATATTATTCTCCTGACGGAACCTATCACTTCTCCCAGGCCGAAACAGATGCCGCTATCGCCTTCAACGAAGAAATTCAGTCGCATCACGACAATGGCCCCTCCAACGACGGCACCTCCGGTATGTCCGAAGAACATGCTAATGATCTGCTCAATCTGCGTGGTTTTTAAAGTAAAAAGAGCAGCGCCTGACTGTTAATCAGGGTGTCACTGGTTCAAGTCCAGTCGGGGGAGCCGTATAAAAAACCGTCCAATGGGCGGTTTTTTTATTGCAAACGCTCGGCTCGCAGTGCCCTTAAGGCACTGCGTTTTTGCTTCACAAAAACCGCTCACGTTCGCGAGTGGATCTCCGATTATATTGTGAAAAGCTTTTCCACTCAACATAGACACGTTATAAATCCATTTGTGAGGTCATTCGCAGATGGCTTTTTACTTTTATGTGCGTTTTAGTCCAACAAAAGTCCAACTTTTGAAAACTCACGTTCCTGACAATAGCAGGTATATGAAAAGAAAGTAATGGTATTTGTGTTAGCTGCTCATTGTCTTTTTTATTCGTTGTGGACGTAAGATGACGTTGCTTATAAATGACTATAAGTTGAAATATAATTTTTGTATTGCATTTCTTGTCGAAATATGGTATTATATAAGTAATTAATACTGATATAATTCTTATAAGCATTATCATGAAACTACACTGAGCTATATTATTTCTTATGAGAATAACAAGATCAGTCTTATCCCTGATAGGGATTCTGTATTTGGATGGTTTATTACTGGTATAAACTATATCGATAAGACCGATGAATATACTATCAGCGGTGGCATTGGTCCGAGAATGTATGAGCCGATCTACCTTTCAAAAGATGGAACAGTTAAAACGATCTATAGCAGGATCTATGATGACTATGGACATTTATATGCCTATTTCATTACCGATCAGAAAGGCTATGTTGTACGCAAGCATCCCGATGATCCCGAGAGAACTCAGGTTGCTGTATGCAATATAATGTGGCAGGATGATGCCGAATGGCTGGATAAGATCGTTGATACGTCGATGAGCAGCCAAGAAAACGAGGCTGCACAGAAGAAAGCTATTCTGGAATGTTGGCCTATTATTTCAGATTGGTATGATAATCTAAATTGGAGCAAGGATACAGTTGATTGTGGCTACTATTTGGTTTCAAAAGGCGGAAAGTGGGGATTCATTTCGATCGACACAGGTGAAGAGGTTTTGATCGCTGATGATGCGTCCGATTTCAATAATGGCTATGCTGTTGTAACTAATAACGGCAAGGGGCATATTGTGGATAAGGACTTTAATATCGTATCAGAGGAGTTCGATTGCACGAGTGCCAGTGTGTCAGGCGAGTATTTTGTTGTAAAGCAGGGCGAAAAAACCATTTTACTGGAAGTTAAGGAATAAATGCTTTGTAATAACTGCAAAAGCGAATCATCTGATAATTGTGAGTCAGCATTTGTGGTTTTGGATTGGTTCGTGGATGCATCTATAAATCAAAAGTACCCGAGAATATTCTCGGGTACTTCATTGTATATGGGTCAGAATTAAAGGTCGTAGTAGTTTGCAAACTCAGCGGGATGCGGTATCTTGTTGATAGCAGCAGCCTCTGCACGCTTCTTTTTCAGCCATATCTCGATAAGGCGCTCGGGGAATACGCCGCCTGCTGTCAGATACTCGTGGTCAGCCTCGAGAGCGTCCAGTGCCTCATCAAGCGTTGTGGGGAGGGACTGGATCTTTGCCTTTTCCTCATCGGAGAGCGTGTACAGATTGAAGTCAAACGGGCCCCAGCCGCACTTGGACGGGTCGATCTTGTTCTTAACGCCGTCAAGACCAGCCATGAGGATAGCAGAGTAAGCGTAGTAGGGGTTGCAGGTAGCGTCGGGGCTTCTCAGCTCAAAGCGGCGCTTGTCGGGGGACTTTGCATAGGCAGGGATACGGATAACTGCACTACGGTTGGATGTAGCGTAGCCGATGGTAACGGGAGCCTCAAAGCCCGGAACAAGGCGCTTGTAGGAGTTAGTGGAGGGGTTTGTGAAGCCGCAGAGCGAACGTGCGTGCTTAAGCAGACCACCGATGAAGTACAGTGCTGTTTCGGAAAGCTCGGAGTAGCCGTTGGGATCGTGGAAAACAGGCTTGCCGTCCTTGAAAAGCAGCATATGAACGTGCATACCGTTGCCTGCCTCTGAGTAGATGGGCTTGGGCATGAATGTGGCTGTTCTGCCCTCCTGCAGAGCGGCGTTCTTTACCATGTACTTGATGGTCATGGTGTTGTCTGCCATTCTGGTCATCTCGCCAAGCTCTACCTCGATCTCCACCTGACCGCTGCCGCCTACCTCATGGTGGTGGTATTTGACGTCGATGCCGCGCTCTTCAAGCATCAGGCAGATGCGGCTTCTGAGGTCGTATGTGATGTCGTTGGGCAGGTCAGCGTGATATCCGCGGTGACCGGGGGTGATGTAGCCCTTGTTGTTGCAGTCTGCATAGCCTGAGTTCCAAGATGCCTGTCTTGTGTCGACCGCAAAGGACATCTCCTCGGGCTTTACGCTGTAGGTAACATCGTCGAAGATGTGGAACTCGAACTCGGGGCCGATTATCATCTCGTCAGCGATACCTGTGGACTTGAGGTATTCCACAGCGTGCTTGGAAACGTTTCTGGGATCCTGATCGAAGCGGTAGTTCTCGTCAGCGATAACGTAAACGTCACCGATCATGGAGAGTGTTGTCACCTCAGCAAACGGGTCGAGCGACGCGCTGGACAGGTCGGGAATGAAGATCATATCGCTCTTTTCAACAGGCGCAAAGCCATAGTTGGAGCCGTCAAAGCCGATACCCGACTTCATCAGCTCGGGAACGAAGCGGCTCTCGGGAATGGCGATATGACGCCATCTGCCGTCGAGGTCTACCATCTTAAAGTCAAGCATCTTGACCTGATGCTCTGTACAGAACTGTTTTGCTTCCTCAAAAGTCTTGAACATTGTACTACTCCTTGTTTTTTTAATATCCGTGCACCTGCACGTTTAATAATATGTTACCATATTTTTATACTTATGTCAAGTAATTTTATGCAATTTACCCAATGGGATTTCAATAAAATATTTTGTTATTTTGGGAATAATCACTTGCATTTTCTTCGGATTTGTTATATACTATAAGATGTTGAAATATGGTCTAGGGAAAGGGACGATACACAAATGGGACAGAAGATAGGCTTCGATAATGATAAATATTTAAAAATGCAGTCCGAGCATATCAGAAAGCGCATCGCACAGTTTGGCGGCAAGCTTTATCTGGAGTTTGGCGGCAAGCTTTTCGACGATTTTCATGCGTCGCGTGTGCTGCCGGGCTTCAAGCCTGACAGTAAGCTGCAGATGCTACTTCAGCTGAAAGAGGAAGCGGAGATCGTTATGGTCATCAATTCCGCTGATATCGAGAAAAACAAGGTGCGCGGCGACCTTGGCATCACTTATGATGTGGATGTCATCCGCCTGTACAACCTGTTCAGTCAGATAGGACTGTATGTCAGCAGCGTGGTGCTGACGCAGTATACGGGACAAGCATCCGCAGATGCGTTCCAGCGCCGACTGGAGGCTCTTGGTATAAGGGTATACCACCACTATCACATTAAGGGCTATCCGTCAAATCTGCCGCTTATCATGAGTGATGAGGGCTTCGGCAAAAACGATTATATCGAAACGACGCGCAACCTTGTCGTGATAACCGCACCGGGCCCGGGCAGCGGAAAGATGGCTACCTGCCTGTCACAGCTGTATCACGATCATCAGCGCGGTATAAATGCAGGCTATGCGAAGTTTGAGACCTTCCCGATATGGAACATTCCGCTGCGCCATCCTGTAAACATCGCGTATGAGGCGGCGACATCCGACCTCAACGATGTCAATATGATCGACCCGTTCCACCTTGAAGCTTACGGCGAGACCACTGTAAACTACAACCGCGACGTAGAGATATTCCCCGTGCTTAATGCGATGTTTGAGAAGATCATAGGTGAGTCGCCGTACAAATCTCCTACCGACATGGGCGTTAACATGGCAGGAAACTGCATCATCGACGAGGAGATAGTTTGCGAGGCTGCCCGTCAGGAGATAGTCCGCCGCTACTACACCGCGCTTTGCGGCAGAAGAAACGGCACGGTGCAGGATGATGAGATACTTAAGCTGGAGCTTATGATGAAGCAGGCAGGCGTTACTCCTGCCGACCGCCGCGTTATTGCGGCTGCCCTTGACAAGGAGCAAGCCACAGGCGCTCCTGCGGCGGCTATCGAGCTTCCCGACGGCACTATCATAACGGGCAAGACCTCCAATCTGCTTGGTGCGGCATCGGCGTTGGTGCTTAATGCGCTGAAGCATTTCGGCGGTATCGACGACGCGTGTCTGCTGATGTCCCCTGAGGTCATAGAGCCTATCCAGAGCCTCAAGGTAGACCATCTCGGCAGCAACAATCCCAGACTGCACACGGACGAAACGCTCATCGCGCTGTCCATCTGTGCGGCTACCGATGACGCTGCAAAGCTTGCTATGCAGCAGCTTTCAAAGCTTCGTGGCTGCGAGCTGCACAGCTCCGTTATACTGTCGCCCGTGGATGAGCGTACCTTCAAGCACCTTGGAGTTAATCTCACCTGCGAGCCGAAATATAATTGATGCTCTTTGCTTGGCGCGTCGCTTCCAAAGGTTTTTTATTGTCACAAGGGTATTCAGATGAAAAGATTTATTGCACTGCTTGCCGCGACGATGCTGCTGACAGGCTGCTTCTCTGAGGTGCAGCCGCTGCAGGAAACAGCTGAGATCAACGTGACCTCTGAGGCAGCCGTTGTAACCGTTCAGACAGAGCAGCAGGCGGCTCCTGTAATAAGCGCTGACTATGCTCCCGATATGTTCTGTGATTACAGTGCAGGGCGCGTAGAAGCCCCTGCTTATGATAAATATATAGCGAAAGCGGACGAGTTTCTCGTGCAGGAGGATTTTCAGGGCGCGGTGCTTGTTGCAAAGGGCGAGGATATCATATATGCCGCAGGCTACGGCTACGCGGATGAGGTCAACGGCACACGCTGCACTGCACGCGATACGTTTGAGATAGGCTCTATCTCAAAGCAGATGACAGCCGCGGCGATATTGCAGCTGTGCGAGCAGGGGCGGTTGTCGCTTTACGATACGCTGCACAAATTCTTCCCCGAATACGAGCATGGCAGGAACATTACGATAAAGAATCTGCTGCAGATGCGGTCGGGGCTGTACGACTTTCTCAATAATGCAGGCGACTTTTTCCCGGCGGATTTTGAAGAGGAGTTTCTGGAGCGTGCTGATGCGCCCGACCAGTCTACGCCTGACTTTCCGCGCGACTTCCTGCTGGAGTATCTGTACACATCGCCGCTGGAGGGCACCCCTGACGATCATTATTACTACTGCAACACCAACTATTACCTGCTTGGGCTGATAATCGAGCAGGTGACGGGCATGACCTATCAGCAGTACATGAGCGAGCAGATATTCGAGCCTTGCGGTATGCTGACTGCAAACAACGAGTTTCGCTGCACCACCGCGCGCGGCTATTATGCGGACGGCACCACTATGTCCATGCGCACCAGCACAGCGCTTGGCTGCGGCTCGGTCAATGCAAGCGTGTACGACCTGTATCAGTGGTATATGCACCTGCTGGACTATAATATTATCGAAAACCGCACGCTGCGCGCTATGCTGACCCCTGTTGAGACCTACGGCTTCGGCATACATTACGACGACGGACTTGCTTATCATGTCGGAAACACGGATGTGTTCAATGCATTTGCTATGGTAGATGTGCAGGACGAATTCATAGTTATCGCGCTCACCAATTCTCCCAAGAATGAGCGGGTTGCAAGCGGCTATGCGGGAAAGCTATTCGAGCTGTATTACGAATAAAATTTCATCTTATTATCATAGACAAATGCTGTAAAATATGGTATACTTTTATGGTGTAATGGTGTATCAGATGATCTTAATTTTATATAAGGAGATAAGGACATGGCTAATATCAGATCAAGAGTTTTTGCGGCTGCCGCATCTTTGATGATGGGTATGTCGCTGCTTACGGCGTGCGGAGGAGATGACGCATCCTCTACTGTGGCTACCACAACAGGCAGCACCGACGCGAGCGCACCCGATGTACAGACCGAGGTAGTTGACACAGGCTGGACATACGGTCAGGTAGCAGTTGGCGGCGGAGGCTTTGTTACAGGTGTATTCAGCACCTGCGAGGAGGGCGTGTACTACGCTCGTACTGACGTCGGCGGTGCATATCGCTGGGACAACGAAAAGCAGGCTTGGAAGTCCCTCAACTACTGGGTGTCCGAGGATGACGTCGGACTGATGGGCATCAGCGCTATCGCGGTAGACCCTACCAATGCGGCGAATGTGTATCTGCTTGCAGGCACTGAGTATTTCAGCAGCGGCAAGACCTGCATACTCAAATCCACCGACTACGGCGAGAATTTTACGGTCGTTGACGTTACCAACCTTATCAAGGTACACGGAAACTGCATGGGCCGCGGAAACGGTGAGCGTATGGCGGTAGACCCCAACAACCCCAACATAATCTTTGCAGGCGGCAATACAGGCGGAATGATAAAGAGTACCGACGGTGGTCTTTCATGGAGTCCTGTTTCCAGCTTCCCTGTAACTCATACACAGAACGGCAACGGTATCAACATCATCGTGTTTGATCCCGCGACTGCAAAGGACGGCGTTACACAGCGCATATACGCTACAGCTTCCCAGAAAACGGACAGCTTCTTCGTGTCCGAGGACGGCGGCGCTACATGGAATCCTGTTGCCAATGCTTATGAGGGCATGGCACAGCGTATAAAGCTTGACAGCAAGGGCAATCTGTTCGTTGCCTACGGCGACAAGGAAGGCCCCTGGAATCAGAACGTCGGCGGCATCTATAAGTACGACATGACAAACGGCACTGTTGAGAGCATTGCTCCCACTAACCGTCCCTATGGCGATATAGTTATCGACCCCAACGACGAGAACCGCATGGTCATCGTTACCACACAGACCTGGATGCAGCAGCCCAACGGCTCGCACGGTGATGTGTTCTATACCACCACTGACGGCGGTAAGACATGGAACGACCTGCTCAAGACCATGAAGATGAGTACAAACGGCATGGACTGGGTAGAGGGCTACGCTATCCACTGGTGCTGCTCGCTGTCTATGAATCCGTTTGATACCGATGAGATAATGGTAACGAGCGGCAACGGTATATTCGCTTGTGATAACGTATTCGATGCTGAGCCTGAGTTCTACTTCAACTCTATGGGTATTGAGGAGACCGTACCAATGGATATCATCACGCTTGAGGACTATCCGCTGGTATCCTCCGTGCTGGACTATGACGGCTTTGTGCATGAGGATATCACCGTTCCTGCTGTGACTCACGGCGGCAACATCGGCGCTGTTACAAGCATCACCATCGCGCCCCAGAACAGGGACTACTGGGCAAAGGTAGGCGGCAGCGACAGCGGCATGGCATTCAACTATTCCACTGACGGCGGCAAGAACTGGAGCAGCATACCAACTCCTCCTGAGGCGGGCAAGGTATACCACAGCGGTCACATCGCATTCAATGCGGATGGCTCGCGCCTCATCTGGAGTCCTGCAAATGCTTATAATGCTTATTACACCGAGGATCTCGGCAAGACATGGACACCCTGCGAGGGCATCATGGGACAGGGTCTGTATGTTATAGGCGACTCTGTTGATCCGAATTATGTATACGCTTACGGCGGCGAGAAGCTGTATGTCAGCAGCGACGGCGGTAAGAGCTTCACTAAGACAGGTACAGACCTGTTCCTGTCACAGGACAGACTGTGCGTTCATCCTACCGCTGCAGGCACATTCTATGTTCCTGCCATCAATCTGTATATGACTACAGACTTCGGCGCAACATTCACAAAGGTAGAAAACGTAAAGACTTGCGAGGCTGTCAGCCTTGGTAAGGCAAAGAAAGAAGGCGACCCCTATGTCATCTACATCTACGGCACAGTGGCTGACAACGATGCAAAGGGCATCTATATGTCAGAGGATAATGGCGCTACATGGACGCGCTGCAACGACGACGCTCACCGCTTCGGCGGCACAGGAAACGGCGGCTGGATCAGCGGCGACCTGAACGTATACGGCAGAGTATACATGAGCACAGTAGGACTTGGCATCTGCTACTGCGACAAGACCGAAAAGTAATTCAATATCAGTGAAAGCCCGAGAGTAATGCTCTCGGGCTTTGTACATTTGTCGGGGAAAATGCTGTTTTCGCAATCATGCGCGTCAAATTCTCCTTTCGACATAATTTAAGATGATTATGTGGTAGAATTAGTTTGTCATGACCGATACAGATGCTTTGGTTATGAACAGATACATAATAAAAAGGGGAAAATAAGATGGAACACACTACTAATTATTCTGTTATTGAGCAAAAATGCCGTACCGAGGAGCTTGGCGAGTATATCACCTATGGTATACAGGCGGTCTGCTGCGGAGAAAGTCAGCTCATCAGCGACATTACGACTGACAAAGCGCAGGCTGAAAGCATGGCTGAATGCTTCAACAAGAACCGACTTTCGCTGATACATTTTCCTGAGGTGGTAGAGGATATGATGTATTAAGATTATGTTAAGAATGTCATATAGCTGATAAAATGCATTGAAAAAAGAATTTGTTTGTTGTACAATAGTGATGTTGTCTGCATTGACAGAAATATAAAGATAAAACTGGGGGAGATAATATTGTACAAGATAGCGGTGTGCGATGATGACAAGAATATGCGTGACAGCATCGCCGCCATGCTGGGCAGTCATAACAGGGCATCGGAGCTTGCGATAACCTATACCGAAAGCTGTGAGGATCTGCTTGATATGCTGATGGACGGCAGGAGCTTTGACCTTATCATAATCGACATCATGTCGGGCAGGATGGATGGAATACGTCTGGGCAGGACGCTGAGGCTGGAGCTTAATAACAATATGACGCAGATACTATACATTTCGGATGAACAGCATCATGCTATGCAGCTGTTTGATCTGAGGCCGCTGAATTTTATGGTAAAGCCGCTGAGCAGGAGAAAGCTGCTTAGCTGTGTCGATACAGCGATGGAGCTATGCAGCAGCGCTGACGGCTGCCTTGATTTTGCGATAAACCATACGGAATATATGATCCCGTTCAGGGAGATCCGCTTTGTGGAAAGCAGCAACAAGCAGGTGATTGTTCACTCGGTCAGCGGCGATTTTTCGTACTATGGCAAGCTGGACGAGGTGAATGTGTCGGAGGATTTCGTGCGTATACATAAATCGTATCTGGTCAACAGCCGATATGTGCGTTTGCTAAGGTCAGACAGCGTCAGTCTTGACGGAGAGGTGCTGCCGATAAGCCGAAGCTACAGAAGAGCCGTGCGCGACAGATTTATGCAGAGCTGCTAGTTTGATATCGACACAGGGACAGAAAAAAGCTGCGCCAAGATCTCTCGGCAGTATACCGAAAGGCTGGCGCAGCCTGAGTGTTAAAAAAAGTAGGTAGCCTATGAGGGTTGGATATGACCATAACTGCTGATAAGTAGATCAATAGCTATATCACGAAATATCCTCATCGGAATATCCGCTTGACTATATCCATCCGCACCGCACAAAGTATGTACAAGGCTGTGCTTACAGCTTTGCAAGTATCAGAGTGATCAGATCTGAGAGGTATTCCTCGCTGAACCAGTCGCCGCCGTTTTTGAACATCTCAATAGCATCCTTGTACTCCGGCTTGTTCTCTTTTTCCAGACTCTGGCGAACCATGTTGAGCATCATCTTGTGCATACCTTTGAGCTTGCTGTTGTCAAGACCGCCCGCGAGATAGAAGAACGGACATTCCGGCTTGTTTGCATCCATGAGAGCTTTGTTGTTTTGCTCGGTCGGAGGGTTCATGCCTACCGCCGCGAGCGCAATGACGTTCCAAAGCTTTCTTGCCTTGTCAAGACCATTGATCTTATTTGCGAATACCCAACCGAGGAAAACAACGTCATTTCCTTTGGGAACAGCCTTTTTGGCACTTTTCAGCGGCAATGCCTCAATGCCTGTTTTTTCTGAGAGCGTCTTAGCATAGCGCTCGGTGAAACCTGTGTTGGATTCGTAAACTATAGTCATTTTGATCTTCTTTCTTCCCCACGTTTAGCCGAGGGGATGTTTTTTTATATGAAATAATCATCAGAGCCTGTTGCCAGAGCCTGCTCCATCCAGTAGCTGCGAAGCATCTCCACCATGTCGGTGCAGTGCTGCTGTGCTGTGCTTTCGTCATAAGGCTGCATCTCGCTGAATACATGACCGCAGTGATCCATCTCTCCTGCCTCATATCCTCCGCAGACGCCGACCAGCCATTTGCCGAGTGCAGTTTTTTTGTACTTGAAAATGTAGTAGATAAGCCCGTGAAGCTCAAACTCACCTGCTGCCTCGATCTTTTTTGGAGCCTTTCCAAGCTCCGCCGGATTAGCGAGCCAGCGTATCATAGCCGCTTTTGCGGCATCCTGCTGTAACGACATAGAGAACCTCCGTCAGGAAATGTTGATGAACAACGGTATCAGTAATAGCAATAGCCCACTCCGTCACAGGCCTGACACTCAAGTGTGCCGCCGCAGGATGTGCAGGTCACCATGTTGCCGTCCCAGTTGTGTGTTTTTCCTTTGCCTTCGCATACCCAGCATTCGCCGCTGCCGTGGCAAATGGCACACATATGTCTGCTCACATCGTTGTCATTATTATATCCGACATTATCGTTATATCCGACATTATCGTTATATCCAACGGTGTTGTTGTCACGATCTCTGTCATTTTTGCTGCTTTTTTTGCTGCCGCCGCCACCGCCGCTTGCAAAGACTGCAATAAACACTATCATGAGTACCAGTATCAATGCTATAGATATTATATACGGCAGATATTTTTTGATATTCGTTTGTGCTGCCTGCTGCGCTTGCGGCGCATACTGAGGAGAGTAGTTACCTGCATACTGCGGCTGTGCCTGATACACGGGTTGCTGATAAGCTGCCGCAGGCTGAGCTGATATCGGAGCGTCAGAGCGAGTGCCGCATTTTGTGCAGAACGCCATCCCATCCTCAAGCTTATTACCGCAAGTGGTACAGAATGAAAGCTTTGCCTCGCGCTGAGCGCTTGGTGTTATTTCATAGCGAGAGCCACATTCAGTGCAGAAGGTCATGCCATCTTCCATCTTATGGCCGCAATTATCACAAAACATAACTTTTATCCTCCTATGATATTACAGAAGCTCTTGGGTATCAGCTCGAAAGATCGGGATGATAGTTATATGCGCGTTTATTCGCTCCCGGTGAATTTATATGTGAACTCACCCTCGAGATCCCATGTCATCTTGTTGGAGCTTATTTCACATTCGATGATGACACCATCACTAGTGATGGTATTGCATCTATCTCGTATGGGAGGTAATCCTCTTCACCGCTCATATAGATATTTTTGCTGCTGATATTGAAAACGGTAGCCTCTCCGTCACAGGTCACATACCGCCTGTAACGACATAGATAACCTCCGTCAGGAAATATTGATGAACAACGGTATCAGTAATAGTTGTAACCCTCTCCGTAACAGGATTGACACGAACCTGTGCCGGCGCAGCCTATGCAGGCTGATGTATAGCCATAGCCGTGTGTGCTTCCTGAGCCATTGCAAAGGTCGCAAACTCCGATGCCGTTGCATGTGTCGCATCTATGTCGTCTGCTCGCATTGTTATTGTTATTGTTATTGTTATTGTAATTGTAATTGTAATTGTTATTATATCCGCCGTAATCGTTATATCCGACAGTGTTGGTGTTATCACTATCCCTGTTGCTGCTTTTTTTGCTGCCGCCACCGCCGCCTGCAAAGACTGCAATAAACACTATCATGAGTACCAGTATCAATGCCATAGATATTATATACGGCAGATATTTTTTGATATTCGTTTGTGCTGCCTGCTGCGCTTGCGGCGCATACTGAGGAGAGTAGTTAACTGCATACTGCGGCTGAGCCTGATACACGGGCTGCTGATAAGCTGCCGCAGGCTGTGCTGATATCGAAGCATCAGAGCGAGTGCCGCATTTTGTGCAGAACGGCATCCCATCCTCAAGCTTATTACCGCACGTTGTACAGAATGAAAGCTTTGCCTCGTGCTGAGCGCTGGGTGTTATTTCATAGCGAGAGCCACATTCAGAGCAGAAGTCCATTCCATCCTCTTTTTTGTGACCGCAGTGAGTGCAGAATGCAGGGATGTCCTCTCCGCGAGAGCCACATTCAGTGCAGAAGGTCATGCCATCTTCCATCTTATGGCCGCAATTATCGCAAAACATAACTTTTATCCTCCTATCCTATTACAGAAGCTTTTTGATGTCGGTGTTCCCACCTGCGGATCAGCCCGAAAAAATCGGGCTGATAGTAATCAGTAATAGCCTACGCCGTCACACGCCTGACATTCGAGCGTGCCACCGCAGGATATGCAGGTCACCTTGTTGCCGTCCCAGTTGTGAGTAAGTCCTGTGCCTTGGCAAACATCGCATTCTCCGCTGCCGTAGCACATGCCGCACATACGGTTGCCCACATTTGTGTTGTTATTGTAATATCCGTCATCATATCCGCCGTAATCGTTATATCCGACAGTGTTGTTGTCACGATCTCTGTCCTTTTTGCTGCTTTTTTTGCTGCTGCCGCCACCGCCGCCTGCAAAGACTGCAATAAACACTATCATTAGTACCAGTATCAATGCCATAGATATTATATACGGCAGATATTTTTTGATGTTTGTTTGCGCTTGCGGCGCATACTGAGGAGAATAGTTGCCTGCATACTGCGGCTGTGCCTGATATACGGGCTGCTGATAAGCTGCCGCAGGCTGTGCTGATATCGAAGCATCAGAGCGAGTGCCGCATTTTGTGCAGAACGCCATCCCATCCTCAAGCTTATTACCGCACGTTGTACAGAATGAAAGCTTTGCCTCGCGCTGAGCGCTGGGTGTTATCTCATAGCGAGAGCCACATTCCGAGCAGAAGTCCATTCCATCCTCTTTTTTGTGACCGCAGTGAGTGCAGAATGCAGGGATGTCCTCTCCACGAGAGCCACATTCAGTGCAGAAGGTCATGCCATCTTCCATCTTATGGCCGCAATTATCGCAGAACATAACTTTTATCCTCCTATAATATTACAGAAGCTCTTAGGTATCAGCCCGAAAGATCGGGCTGATAGTTATATGTGCGTTTATTCGATCCTGGTGAATTTATATGTGCTGACATATTCCTTTTCGCCGTTGTATTCATAATATATATCCCAGGTCATCTTGCTGGAGCTTATTTCATATTCGATGATGACACCATCACTAATGATGGTATCGCCATCTATCTCGTATGGGAGGTAATCATCTTCACCGCTCATATAGATATTTTTGCTGCTGATATTGAAAACGGTAGCCTCTCCGTCAAAGGTCACATACCACAAGCCTTGCGGTGTGTTTTTCTTGCTGCTGACGTCACATCGTTTCAGATCGAGCGATCCGCCGTTGGATTCAAAGTTTTCGCCGTCAGTGGTACTGAGACCTATCTCAAGGTAAAGCGTGTCGTTTTTAACGGTGTATTTGAGCGCATTCGTGAGATTGTTGTAAGGCTCGCCGTAGGTGATGACATCGGTCTTTTCAAATACCTCGTATTCATACCATTCGCCCTCGCCGTACATTCCGTATTCACAGAATACATATTCGGGACAGTTGGAATCGTTATAATCCTCGCCGTACCAAGCGCCTGTTATCATTTCTGTTTCGGATGATCTTTTCTTGCTGTCGGAACTATCGTCGTCATCGTCACCATCGTTGTTATCACGGTCGTTGTCACTGTGAGAGCTTCCCGAATCGCCGCCCAGTACTCCTGTAGCCGCAAGCGTAATGAGTACAGCGCCTGCTATCAGGACTAATACAACGATAATAATCATTATGGGTTTAAGTACATTTTTCTTCGGCTTCTGCGCGCTTGGAGGATTCTGCACAGGCGGAAGATATCCGGGTTGAACAGAGGGTTGCTGAGGTATCTGCTGATAGCCTTGCTGAGGCTGCTGATAGCCTTGCTGAGGCTGCTGATATGCGTTCTGCTGAGGCTGCTGATATGCGTTCTGCTGAGGTACCTGCTGGTAGCCTTGCTGAGGCTGTTGATATGTATTCTGCTGTGGTATCTGCTGATAGCCTTG
>SVMQ01000276.1 GCA_015067375.1 Oscillospiraceae bacterium
CGATCACATTCTTTCCGTTAATCTCGGTGTTGATGGTAAGTACATCGTTTTCGTCGGCAGTGATACTGTCTGTGCTGACCTGAGCAAGTGTGTCCACGCTCTGAGCAATGATGTCGGGTATCAGCTGATATACTGTGCTGCTGTCTGCTGTAACGCTGAGTTCGCCAAGCTGAGCGGTTACTCCGTCCTCACTGAGCGAAAGCTGCATACCCATAAGGTGATCAGGCTCAGTAAAGTCAAATGTCCAGTTTCCTGCAGACTTACGCGTGATGTCACAGGTCGCTGAGAGATCGCCGTAGCGAATCTCAGCGCTTGTAGTGTAAGATTTGTCAAAATCGGGCTTCGTCTTGTTGAATAGTTCGTTGTTGCTGCAGCCGCTCAACAGCAGGACGGCAGCAAGCATGGGAATTAGCTTCTTGTACATAATGCCTCCGTTCTTAACGCGGAGCATGGATATACTCCGACTGAATCAAGAGCGGTAGACTTCTGGAAGGATATCGATGATATCGCTCGGCAGCATACTTTCCATCGGCAGCTTTTTCAGAAGCATATCAGATGCCAGTGCATGGCAATAAACTCCGCAGGCGGCAGCTCTGCCTGCTTCGACGCCCTGTGCGACCATTGACGCGATTATACCTGTCAATACATCGCCGCTTCCGCCCTTGGCAAGTCCTGAGTTTCCGCAGGTGTTGATATACATTCTGCCATCGGGACACGCGATCACCGTATTCGCGCCTTTAAGCACCAGAGTAACCCCGTATTTTTGTGAGAATTCCTTTGCGATGCCGATGCGATCGGTCTTTATCTCCTCAATGGAAAGACCGCTGATCCTGCTGAATTCCATGACATGGGGAGTCAGGATTATCTCGCTTTTCCGCTCTTTCAGTATATCTATATTTGAAGCAATTGAATTTATTCCATCTGCATCAATAATTATCGGACAAGTGGCTGAACGTATGACAGAATTAGTCAGCTCTCGCGTATTTTCGTTGTTTCCGAGACCGCTGCCGATGCTGACCGCGGTCACACGTTCGAGATTTGCGAGTACTTTTGAAGCGGCATCGCCCACAAAGCCATCGCCGTCTTCAGGCAGAGGGAGGTATGTCGTTTCGTGCATCGTTGCAGCGACAGCGCTCACGACACTTCTGGGGGTTGCCAGCACACAGAGACCGACACCTGTTCTTAACGCGGCTTTAGTGCTGAGTGCTGCTGCGCCATTATAGTTGAGCGAACCCGCAATATTCATGAGTTTTCCGTAGCTGCCCTTGTGGGATGACCTTTCCCTGACCTTGAATGGGCGGCGGAAGCTGTCGTCAGTTATCATAGCGACATAATCTTCGCCGTAGCATGATTCGTCTATGCCAATGTCGAGCAGCACTGTATCTCCGATCTTGTCATAGCAAGGCAGAGCCAGCAATCCCTTTTTGATGGCTGCAATTATAAGGGTAGTGGTGGCACGGAAATAGCCTGTGTCCATCTCGCCTGTGTCGGAATCAATGCCGCTCGGCACATCAACCGCAACGCGGATAGGACAGTTGTTTGCATAGCGTATGGCAGCCGCCGCATTTTCGGGAAGTGTACCATGAAATCCTGTGCCGAATATGCAGTCTACGACAACGTCAGAGCGTACGATCTGATCGCAGCATACTTCGCGGTGTTCGTTCCAGTTGAGTATCTTTGCGCCGTACAGTCTGCTGAAATGATGGCGCGCACACTCGCTCTTCGGCTCGCCGTCCACCAGTATGACTGCAGATGAAATACCATGTGAAGCCAGAACGTGCGATATAACAAAACCGTCGCCGCCGTTATTTCCACTGCCGCATAGTATGGAGATGTATCCGCCCTTGGGGACGAGCTTGATTATCTCTTCCGCACAGGCAATACCCGCATTTTCCATCATCCTGATAAAGGATATGGACTCGCGGTCGCAGGCGATCTCTGCCGCTTTCATCTGTGCATTGGTAACTACATACTGCATAATACACTACCTTTCATTTTATATTTGGTTATAGTATATCACACTTTCCGCTTTGTTTCAAGACAGAGTGACTAAATTAGATAAACTTCTCTTTTTTCGATATTGGTATGATCCGATTTTTTTTAAGCAAAAAATATAAATTTTTGTGTTTTTGCTGTTGATTTTTGGATAAAAGTTTGCTATAATATAAATATAGTTATTTTGCGGCATCTTACATGGGTCATCGTGCTCTTGATATCGTGCCTGCTTGTGACGATAATTATTTTCCAGAGAGGTATATCGCTATGGCTATGAGACTTATTACACGTTCCGATTTTGATGGACTTGCCTGCGGCGCATTGCTGCTTTGTGCAGGTGTTATTGATTCATGGACCTTTGCACATCCGAAGGATCTGCAGGATGGTCTTATTCCCGTAAACGAAAATGATTGTCTTGCTAATGTTCCTTTTGTTGAGGGCTGCGGACTTTGGTTCGACCACCATTCCAGCGAGGAAGAGCGCAAGAAGTATAAAGGAAAATACAAGGGCGAGAGCCGCATCACTCCCAGTGCTGCGCGCATCATCTATGAGTACTACGGTGGCAAGGAGCGCTTCCCGAATTTCGACGACCTTATGGAGGCTGTTGACAAGGTAGACAGCGGCAACCTTACCCGTGACGAGATACTCAATCCCACAGGCTGGATACTTATCGGCTTCCTCATGGATCCCAGAACAGGTCTCGGCCGTTTCAGAGAGTTCACTATCAGTAACTATCAGCTGATGGAAAAGCTTCTCAAGTGCTGTTCATATATGTCTACTGAGGAGATACTTGCTATGCCTGATATTCAGGAGCGTATCGCACTGTATAACGAGCAGACAGAGCTTTTCAAGGAGATGGTACATAAGCATACACGCACTGAGGAGGATGTTATCATCACAGATCTTCGTGGTGTATCTCCTATCTATACAGGTAACCGCTTCCTTATCTACAGCCTCTATCCTGAGCAGAACATCTCCTGCTGGATAGTTGACGGTAAGGGTGGTAAGGGCTGC
>SVMQ01000025.1 GCA_015067375.1 Oscillospiraceae bacterium
GAGTCGGCAAGCGGTTCAGTTTCTGATACCGAAAGCACTGTTGTCAGTGATGTTACAGGTGTATTTGAGTATGAGTACAGCGAAGAGCTGGGCGGCATGGAGATAACAGGCTATCTCGGTGAAGAAAGCGCGGTCATCATTCCTGATACGATCGAAGGCAAGCCTGTGGTTTCCATAGGATATAGTGCATTTATAGATCACTCTGCGGTTACCGATGTTACTATCCCTGAAAGTGTGACGGTCATCGGTCAGCGTGCTTTTGAAAACTGCACTTCACTCAGCAGCGTCAATATCCACGATAATGTTACGATGATAGATTTATGTGCGTTTATGAATTGCAGCATGCTGAGCAGCATCACAATACCTGACAATATTACGATATTGGAAGGAAATGCGTTCGAGGGCTGCAAAAACCTGAAGAATATAGAGATTTCGCCCGACAACAAAGCGTTCAAGCTGGTTGATGGTGCAATATTGACCAAAGACGGAACACAACTGATCTATTGTCTTAATGATATAACGGAATACACCATCCCTGCTGGGGTCGATACGATAGCCAGCTGTGCATTTCTTGACTGTACTTCGCTTACTGCAGTTACTATCCCTGACAGTGTGACTGTTATTGGTCATCGCTCGTTTGAAAATTGCACCTCACTCGATAATGTCGATATTCCTGCCAGCGTAACAAAGATAGACGAGGGTGCATTTAGAGGCTGCACAAGTCTGACAGCGGTTGACATTCCCGACAGCGTTACTGCGGTGGGACACTTTGCGTTTCAGGACTGTTCAGCACTTGCTGATTTGAATATCGGAAGCAGTGTGCAGACGATAGGTCAGGCTGCATTCTTGGGTTGTTCGCAGCTTACTTATGTAACGCTCCCTCGCAGTGTGACGGAGATCGGACGAAATGTTTTCAAAGACTGCAAAAATATTCAGGTGGTTCATAATGGCGTAGTCTACAAGTACGGTGCGATTGATGAACTGTATGATGACATCAACGGATAATACAGCAAGGGCGGCAATATGTCGCCCTTAATGCATGAGATATAACAAAAGAGGCAGGTGGGAGCTTATGGAAACTGCTGAGAAAGCGCAAAGACCGTGCAAGCGCTTGGGAATAGACTTGTTTGCGCTTCATATAACAGCAGCGGCGCTGATGCTGTGCGGATATCTCGGCGGCTGTATCAGTGGCGCTGAGCCGCTTTGCGCACTTGGCAGGCTCGCGTTTCCGCTGCTCGCATTCATGCTGACGGAGGGCTGTGCGCACACCTCGCACAAGGGTAAATATGCGCTGCGTCTGCTGATATTCGCGTTTGCATCAGAGGTGCCGTTCAATCGTGTGGGCGACCCTATGGAGCAGAATGTGCTGTGGACGCTGTTGCTGTGCCTGGGGATGCTGTGTATACTTGGCAGTATCAGAAAGCTGCCGTATATCGCTTTGAGGCTTGCGCTGTACGTGGCGGTGATATTCGTATTCTATAACGCTGCACTGCTTCTGCTGGTGGAATATTACGGATGCGGAATACTGACTGCCGCGCTGTTCTATTTTACGAAAACTGACGAGGATGCGCCGAAATATCGGAAGGTGCTGCAAAAACTTACGCAGACCGTCGGAATGTTCATCATCTTCGGGATTTTGATGCGCGGTGCAGTGTATGAGTTGAGCATATTCGGCATGGAATTCGAGATATACAAGCAGACCTTTGCAGTGTTATCACTGCTGCTGATATGGCTTTACAGCGGCCAAAAGGGAAGATACAACGAGATAGCGCAGTATGTTTTCTATATTTCATATCCGCTCATGCTGTGTATCGTCAACTTTTTCTGAATAAAAACCGCCGCGCTGTCTGTTGAGAAAGCGCGGCGGTTATTTTTGGGGTCAATTATGCAGGCTCAGAAACTTCTGCGTCGTACCGATAAACAACTCTTCTGTGAGATTCAGTCGCATAAGTGCATCTTTTTGCGCTGCAAAATAAAATACACCTTTATCTGTGGTTATTTTAAATAGCGCTTCAATACCGTGTCCGTCTATCATGAACAAGTAGCCGAATTCGCACATGGTATTAGCCAGACTATCATAGTCAGTGCCTTGTTTTAGGAGCTGAAGCGCGGTGTTTGCCAGCCCCTCTTTCATTTGTTTGTTATTGATCTCGTTTTTTTCGCGCTTCTTTTTGCCAAACAAACCCATAATTCACTCTCTCTGTATAATTTGTCAGACTGGTCAATCTCTTTCCAATGCTGAGATTCCGCTTCTCACCATCTTTACGATACCAAATGGTTTGAGCAGGTCGATAAAGCTGTCTATCTTCGCAGGCTCACCCGTAAGCTCCACCATGATGCTGTCGGGGTGGATGTCTACGGGCTTCGCGCGGTAGAGGTTAGCTATCTCGATTATCTTGTGGCGGTCGTCCTCGCTTCTGCCTGCACGGATGAGGATATGCTCACGGCACACCGCGTTTTCGAGGATATTCACCTCCTGCACCTCATACAGCTTCAGAAGCTGATTCTTTATCTGCTCCAGTATCCTGCGGTCGCCTGCGACAACGATGGTCATTCGGGATACCTCAGGCGTTTCCGTTTCGGCAACGTTAAGGCTCTTTATGTTGAAAAAGCGGCGGCTGAACAGGCTTGCAACGCGTAAAAGCACGCCGTTGTTGTTCGCTACCTTTACTGATAATACATATTCGTGCATATTTATGCCTCCGTATCAATGCTTGTTATGGGGTCAACGACAGGCTTTCCTGCTGGTATCATGGGAAGCACATTGATGTCGCGGTCGATGCGCACCTCTATCATAACGGGCGCGGTCTTTGAGATATCGAGCGCCTTTTTCAGGACAGGCTCGATATCCTCGTTCTTTTCTATGATGAAAGTCTGGATGCCAAACGCTTCGCCAAGCTTTTCATAGTCGATATGACGTGCGTCAAGCGTGGTCTGAGAGAAGTGCTTGTTGTAGAACAATCTCTGCCACTGGCGCACCATACCGAGAACATGGTTGTTTATTACAAGCTGGATTATATTGATGCCGTGCGCGGAGGCTGTGATAAGCTCGTTGAGGTTCATTGCAAAGCTTCCGTCGCCTGCAATATTGACTACGGTCTTGTCGGGATTGCCGACCTTTGCACCGAGCGCCGCTCCCAGACCGAAGCCCATCGTGCCAAGTCCGCCTGAGGATATGAAATGCCGCGGCTTTTTGAAATCATAGTACTGCGCCGCCCACATCTGATTCTGTCCTACCTCGGTTGAGATGACAGCCTCGCCGTTTGTAAGCTCATCAAGCTTTGTGATGACCGCCTGAGGCGTTACGGGAAGCTCCTCTGTACCCGCCTGCACAGGCTCACCGAAGTCGCCGTCAAGTATCTCGGTACACCATTCGGGATTGTGTTTCTGCGCTATCTTATCGCAGAGTGCGGATAACACAGCCTTAACATCGCCTGCAACAGTAGTGCAGACCTCGATATTCTTGTTGAATTCGGCAGGGTCGATGTCGATATGTATCATCTTTGCATTCTTGCCGAAAACCGATGTGTCGCCTGTTACTCGGTCGGAGAATCGCGTGCCTATACCGATGAACAGGTCGCAGTGGTTGAGCGCATAAGCTGCCTTTACAGTGCCGTGCATACCGAGCATACCTATGTAGCGGCGGTCGGTCTCATCATAAGCACCCTGTCCCATCAGCGAGGAGGAAACAGGCGCATCGCAAAGCTCTGCAAGCTTTTTCAGCTCCGCGGAAGCATCAGAAGCGATAACACCGCCGCCCGTGTAGATATATGGACGCTCGCTTTGCATGATAAGCTCTGCTGCGCGGTCAAGGTCGGCCGTGTTTATTTCAGCAGGCGCATCGGGAATGACTGCAGGCTGCTTTTCGTATTCAGCCACGGCTGCAGTGATATCCTTGGGGATATCCACCAGTACAGGGCCTTTTCTGCCGCTGCCTGCTATCTTGAATGCAAGGCGCAGCGTGTCGGCTAAGTCCTCAACATTCCGCACGATGAAGTTGTGCTTCGTTATCGGCATGGTGATGCCCGTGATGTCTACCTCCTGAAAGCTGTCAAGGCCGAGGAGGTTTCTGGATACGTTGCCTGTTATTGCAACAAGCGGCACTGAATCCATATATGCAGTTGCTATACCTGTAATAAGGTTTGTGGCACCGGGGCCTGATGTGGCAATGACGACGCCTGTCCTGCCTGTGGAGCGTGCGTAGCCGTCTGCAGCATGGCATGCGCCCTGCTCGTGTGAGGTTATGACATGATGTATCTTGTCGCTGTATTTGTACAGGCTGTCGTAGATGTTCAGCACCGCGCCGCCCGGGTAGCCGAATACGGTGTCCGCACCCTGTTCAAGCAGGCACTCGACGATTATATCTGAACCGCTTAATTTCATTTTAGTATCTCTGCCTTTCTGACTTTAAATTATAAAAATATTTTAGCACATTGACGCGCTGTTGTCAATAAGTGTTTTGAAAATATCTGCGATGTTATTTATTCTGTCTTTACATTATTGAAAGAATATGCTACAATGACAGTATATCACGACAAGGGGTGGATATATGGAACTCTACAAAAACACTGAGCTTACCGCGCAGCAGCGTGCCGAGGCTTTATGCGACACGCTGACTACTGAGCAGCAGGCGGAGCAGCTGCGCTATGATGCGCCTGCGATACCTCAGGCAGGACTGCCTGCCTACAACTGGTGGAATGAGGGTCTGCATGGAGTAGCGCGAGCAGGCACAGCTACGGTATTTCCTCAGGCGATAGGTCTTGCGGCAACATTCGATGCCGACCTTATCAACCGTATCGCTGAGATAATTTCCGTCGAGGCGCGTGCAAAGTACAACGCCGCGCAGAAGCAGGGCGACTGCGATATCTACAAGGGACTCACACTGTGGTCGCCTAATATAAATATTTTCCGCGACCCACGTTGGGGAAGAGGTCACGAAACATACGGCGAATGCCCGTACCTTACCGCACGTCTTGGCGTGGAGTTTGTAAAGGGTCTGCAGGGCGATGGAAAGCATCTCCGTACAGCAGCCTGTGCGAAGCATTTCGCTGTACACAGCGGTCCTGAGGCTCAGCGCCACGAATTTGACGCTTGTCCTTCTCCTAAGGATATGGAGGAAACATATCTCCCAGCGTTCAAGGCGCTTGTTGAGGCAGGCGTCGAGGGCGTCATGGGCGCATACAACCGTGTAAATGGTGAGCCTTCCTGTGCGAGCAGGTATCTCATGGGCAAGCTGCGTGAATGGGGATTTGACGGTTATTTTGTTTCGGACTGTTGGGCGATAAATGATTTCCATGCGCATCACAAGGTAACTGAAACACCTGAGCAGTCTGCTGCAATGGCGCTTAAAGCAGGATGTGACATCAATTGTGGCAGCACCTACCTTAAGATGCTTGACGCACTTGCACAGGGACTTGTGGATGAGGAGGACATACGTCGCGCCTGCGTACACGCCCTGAGGACGAGGATACGTCTTGGTCAGCTTGACAAGACAGAGTATGACGATATTCCTTATTCTGTCATTTCGTGCGCTGAACACAAGTCTGTCGCACTGGAGGCTGCTGAAAGCTCTGCGGTGCTGCTGAAAAACAACGGCATCCTGCCGCTTGATCCTGAAAAGGTGCGCACGATCGCTGTTATAGGCCCTAATGCAGACAGCCGTGAGGCGCTCGTAGGCAACTATAACGGTACTGCAGACCGATATATAACGTTCCTGCAGGGAATACAGGACTGCTTTAACGGCAGGGTGATATATGCGGAGGGATGTCATCTGTTCCGTGATCGCTGTCAGGGTCTTGGACAGGCGGGCGACCGTTATGCGGAGGCTGTATCGGCGGCTGAGAACGCTGATGTAGTCATCGCGTGCGTCGGACTGGATGCGACTCTGGAGGGAGAGGAGGGCGACACAGGAAACGAGTTTGCCTCGGGCGACAAGCCTGACCTGCTGCTTCCCGAAAGTCAGCGTGTGCTGCTGCAGAAGCTGAAAGCGACGGGAAAGCCGCTTGTTATCGTGCTTGCGGCAGGAAGTGCGATAAACGTTGAAACGGACTGTGATGCGCTGCTTGATATGTGGTATTCGGGTCAGAATGGCGGAAAGGCGCTGGGCAATATCCTTTTTGGTAGGACATCGCCCTCGGGCAAGCTGCCTGTGACGTTCTACAAGAACGCCGACAAGCTGCCTGATTTCTGTGACTATTCCATGAAAAACAGAACATACCGCTATTGCTCAGATGATAACGTACTCTATCCGTTCGGATACGGACTGACCTACAGCAGAGTGGTGTGCAGCTCGCTTAGCTATGCGGATGGCGTGGCAGCAGTAACTGTTCGGAATGTGGGTACAAGTTTCACAGAGGATGTGGTGCAGCTTTATATCAAGGGATATGGCGATGACGATGTTCCTAACCATTCGCTTTGCGGCTTTGCAAGGGTCAGCCTTGAAGCAGGGGAGAGCAAGAACATTGAGATACCTGTTGCGGCATCTGCTTTTGAAACCGTGCATGAGGACGGAACGCGCAGCGTTTCGGGAAGCCGTTTTATGTTGTATGCAGGTACATCGCAGCCTGATGCTATCAGCGAAAGTCTGACAGGTGCTATCTGTGCTCGTGCTGAGATAATGCTCTGACAAGAAGAAATGGAGGAAGAATGCTTTACACCGACCTGACTAAAAAGGCTATAAAGCTATGCTATGACGCTCACAACGGACAGACGGACAAGACGGGTCTGCCGTATGTGTTCCACCCCTATCATTTAGCTGAACAGATGACAGACGAGATATCTGTTGTCTGTGCGCTTCTGCATGATGTGGTGGAGGATACGGATATCAGCTTTGACGATCTAAGGAAGATGGGCTTCCCGGATAGGGTCATTGATGTGCTGAGGCTGCTTACACACGATGATGATACTCCGTACATGGACTATGTGAGGGGGCTTGCTGATGATCCGATAGCCAAAAAGGTAAAGCTTGCCGATCTTGCGCATAACAGCGATCTTACAAGACTGGATGTGGTAGATGAAAAGGCGCTGGCGAGAGCAGAGCGCTATAAGCAGGCGATAAAGCTGCTTTCCGAGTAGTGTTGTATGTCAACACCCGTTATTTTTCTTCGGGTGTTGACAAAAAATATGTTTTGTGATATTATATGATAGATTGGCAAACTATGTATGGATAAGTTTTGCCAATGTGCTTTAGTATGGTATCATATTATTATGGTATCGAAATGTAAATAAGAGAAAGGAAAAAAGACAATGAAAAAGATCGCAGCATTATTCATGAGTGCGGTACTCGCACTGGGTATCACAGGATGTGCAGCTAAGGATGAAAATTCCGGCGGCGCTGAAGTACAGGTGGATTCAGAGGTAGCTGATACCGCCTGGAAGTACATCGAGGACAAGGGAACACTGACAGTTGGTATCACCCTGTTTGAACCGATGAACTACTATGATGAGAACAACGAGCTTACAGGCTTTGAGACTGAGTTCACAAAGGCTGTATGCGAAAAGATCGGTCTTAAGCCCGAGTTTCAGGAGATCGACTGGAACCAGAAGATCGTAGAGCTTCAGTCCAAGACTATCGACGTTATCTGGAACGGTATGACAGTAAAGGAGGAGTTCAAGTCTCAGATCAGCTTCTCCACACCTTACATCAGAAACAAGCAGGTCGTAGTTATCAAGGCTAGCAACGCTGGCAAGTACGCTGATCTTGCTGCTATGACAGGTGTTACGATCGCTGCTGAAACAGGCTCCGCAGGCCAGACAGCTATTGAAACTAACGATACTCTCAAGACAAACGAGTTTGTTGGCTGTGCTGCACAGAAGGATGTTCTCATGGAGATCAAGGCAGGCACAACTGAGATCGGTGTTATCGACTATGTTATGGCAAAGGCTTCCATCGGCGAGGGAACAGACTATGCAGATCTTATGATCGTTGAGAGCGTTGAGCTTACTCCCGAGGAGTATGCTATCGGCATCCGTCAGGAGGACGTTATTCTCCGCGACAAGATCAACGCAGCTATCGAAGAGATGGTAGCTGACGGTACTCTCAAGGCGCTTGCCGAGAAGTACGATCTTGCTGACGTATATGCATTCCAGTAATATCACTTTCAAAGGGCAGCTTAACAGCCGCCCTTTAGATATCGACATTATGTCGTCCAAAATAGTTTTTAAAAAAGGGTAATTTTATGTCATTTCTCGAAGTAACGTTAAGCTTATCAAAAGGATTTCTTATAACGCTTCAGATATTCGGTGTTACACTGTTGTGTTCGATCCCGTTGGGTCTTGTGCTTTCGTTCGGCTCCATGTCAAAGTTTGCACCGTTCAAAAGCCTGTTGGGACATTCAAAGCATCCGTTTCTTAAAGCTGTTGCCAATTTCAGACCCATCAGCTTTATCACCAAGCTATTTATCTGGATAATACGCGGAACTCCGCTCATGATACAGGTCATCCTCGTTTTCTATGGCCCTGGACTTATTTTCGGAATGAAAGCGATCCCCAGGATCACTGCAGTACTTATCGCATTCATCATCAACTACTCCTGCTATTTCTCCGAGATATACCGCGGAGGCATTGAAAGTATTCCGCGCGGTCAGTATGAAGCGGGTCAGGTGCTTGGTATGACCAAGACGCAGATATTCTTCAAGATAGTTCTGTTCCAGGTCGTAAAGCGCATCGTTGCACCGATGGGCAATGAGATAATCACGCTCGTCAAGGACACTTCGCTTGCGCGCGTTATCATGGTGGTAGAGCTTGTGCAGGCAGCACAGAACATCGTAGCACAGAAAGCTATCATCTGGCCGCTGTTCTACATAGCTGTGTTCTACCTGCTGTTCTCGGGACTGCTAACTATCCTGCTTAACCTTGCCGAAAAGAAGCTTGGTTACTACAGCGGTTAAAAGGAGATCATAATGGCATTTCTTGAAGTAAAGAACATATACAAAAGCTTCGGCAAGACCGAGGTGCTAAAGGGCATAGATTTCACCCTTGAAAAGGGCGAGGTGCTTGCGATAATCGGCTCATCGGGAAGCGGCAAGACAACGCTGCTGCGCTGCATCAACTTCCTTGAGCGCCCAGACATCGGCACGTTCACCATTGACGGCGAGGAGATATTCAATGCCGAGGATAAGCAATACACTGACAAGCAGGTACGCGAAAAGCGCCTGCATTTCGGCATGGTGTTCCAGCAGTTTAATCTGTTTCCTCAGTATACGGTGCTGAAAAATGTAACGCTGGCGCAGGAGCTTATGCGCATCAACGGCAGTGAGAAGAAGCTTACAGGCTACGAAAAGAACGAGATTCGCAAGGAGATAGAGGACAATTCTCTGAAGCTTCTTGATATGGTAGGTCTTTCCGATAAGGTCGGAAACTACCCGTGTGAGCTTTCAGGCGGTCAGCAGCAGCGTGTAGCTATCGCGCGTGCGCTCGGAATGAAGCCTGATATCCTGTGTTTTGACGAGCCGACCTCAGCACTTGACCCCGAGCTTACAGGTGAGGTGCTGCGTGTTATCCGTGAGCTTAAAACGAGTGACCGCACGATGATAGTCGTAACGCATGAGATGAACTTTGCGCGAAGCGTTGCGGACAAGGTCATCTATATGGCTGACGGAGTTATCGAGGAGATGGGTACTCCTGAGGATGTATTCCTTAACCCGACCAGCGAAAAAACAAAGGCATTCCTTGCGAAGTCGCTCGAAAGACCTGCTGAATAGATCTAAGTGGACAAAACTGACATATATGCCCGAAAACGAGAGGTTTTCGGGCATTTTTGTACTGTTAATTTTCCCTAAAGAGCGGTATAATTAAGTTATTAAGCAACAAAGGAGTGTTGGCATGAAGAAATTGCTATCTTTCATTTTAGGTTTTACACTGGTGCTTACAGGCTGTGGTACTGGTGACAGCGGCGGAGTAGAGGAGCCTGCAACATCGCCGGTACAGTCAAAGCTGGACGAAAAGATACAGGAGGGCTACATCGAGAGCTTAAATAAGGGACTTGTGATCCCTGAGGTAAGCAACAGCTACTACAAGACTGAGGACACTGCAAACCCTATCTCTCCTAATATTTTCTGTGCAGACCCGACCGCAGTCGAGTACAACGGCAGGCTGTATGTCTATGGCACGAACGATCATCAGCAGTATGATGCGGTAGGTGATGAGGGTAAGAATACTTACGGTCACATAAAGTCCTTTGTCATCCTGTCCACTGACGATATGGTGAACTGGACATATCATGGTATAATTGATACAGAGGCGATAGCGCCTTGGATACTCAGCTCATGGGCACCGTCCATCGTTTCGCGCGTTGAGGATGACGGTCTTACTCACTTTTATCTGTACTTTTCCAACAGCGGCTGCGGCGTAGGCGTATTGACAGCGACAGACCCTTGCGGCCCATGGAGCGACCCACTCGGCAGACCGCTTATTTCCTCTGAAACCGAGGGATTGACTGATTGTCCTAACCGGTTTGACCCAGGTGTGTGCATTGACGAAAACGGTACGGGCTGGCTCAGCTTTGGCGGCGGTGTTGCGCGCGGCGGTACAGACTATATGCCTGGCGTTGCAAGAATAGTACAGCTTGGCGAGGATATGACCTCGTTTGCGAGTGATTTCGTGGAGATCAAAGCCCCCTATTTCTTCGAGGCAAGCGAGCTTAATTATATCAACGGCACTTACATCTACACCTACAACACCAGCTGGGAGCCGCGCCTGACTTGGGAGATAGAGGATGTATCCAAACCTACCGCTTGCAGCATGGCTTACATGACCACCAAAACGCCGCTTGTTACTGACAGCTGGCAGTACCGCGGAGATTATTTCTACAACCCGGGCGAATCAGGTCTTGATTACAGCAACAATCACTCGCATTTCCATAAGTATGGCGGGAAGTATTATATGTTCCATCACAATATGCTTCGTCAGGCTAATATGAAGACCACGACAGGCGGCTTCAGAAGTCTTGGAGTAGTGGAGCTGCAGCTTGACGAAAGCACGCTTGAGATAACAAAGACGATGTCCACCAGACAGGGCGTGCAGCAGATAAAGAACGTTGACGCAAAGGCGTTAAACGAGGGTGAAACGCTGTTTACTTCAGCTGGCATATCCTACGACGTAGAGGACTGCCTTGTAAAGGCAGCGAAGACCGTTGAAAAGGGCGCATGGCTGTATGTCAAGGGCGTGGACTTCGGCGAGTCGTCCGAGGTATTTACCGCGATCGTAAAGGGCAGCGGCAGGGCAGAGGTCTATCTTGACGCGATGGGAACACCACTGACAGCGGCGATAGAATTTGAAAACGGCGAATATAAGGGCGTTTACAGCAAGCTTTCCCAGCCTGTCAGCGGAGTACATGATGTGTATATAATGTTCAATGATACCGATATCTGTCTCGACAGCTGGCAGTTCCTGTGATGCGCGACAAGGAAGATTTTGTGTTTTTCTTGCAAATGTGACAAAAAACTACTAGACAAAAATCTTTTTTTGTGATATTCTATATGTAAGTGGTTTTAGGTTTTTTACTTAATGCCGACGTCAAATATTTTTCTGAAAGGAATTCAAAAACATGAATAACATTCCCGAAATCAAGCTGGGTGTGGTTGCGGTCTCCCGTGATTGCTTCCCCGAATCCCTCTCCGTTAACAGAAGAAAGGCGCTCATCGAGGCTTATACAGCAAAGTACGGCGCTGCTGAGATCTACGAATGTCCTATCTGCATCGTAGAGAGCGAGATACATATGGTACAGGCTCTTGAGGATATCAAGAAGGCAGGCTGCAACGCTCTGTGCGTTTACCTCGGTAACTTCGGCCCCGAGATCTCCGAAACACTGCTTGCTAAGCATTTCGATGGCCCTGTTATGTTCGCTGCTGCAGCTGAGGAGGATTCCAACACCTCTCTCATTCAGGGAAGAGGCGACGCTTACTGCGGTATGCTGAACGCTTCCTACAACCTCAAGCTGCGCAATATCAAGGCTTACATCCCTGAGTACCCTGTTGGCACAGCTACAGAGGTTGCTGATATGATCCATGAGTTCCTGCCTGTTGCAAGAACTATCGTTGGTCTTAACGACCTCAAGATCATCAGCTTCGGCCCTCGTCCTCTCAACTTCCTCGCTTGTAACGCTCCCATCAAGCAGCTTTACAACCTCAACGTTGAGATCGAGGAGAACTCTGAGCTTGACCTGTACGAGAGCTTCCTGAAGCACGCTGACGACCCCAGAATTGCAGAGGTTGCAGCTGACATGGCTAAGGAGCTTGGCGACGGCAATAAGATGCCCGATATCCTGCCCAAGCTCGCACAGTACGAGATCACACTGCTCGATTGGATCGAGGCTCATAAGGGCTACAGAAAGTACGTTACAGTTACAACAAAGTGCTGGCCTGCATTCCAGACAATGTTCGGCTTCGTACCCTGCTATGTGAACTCGAGACTTACAGGCCGCGGCATTCCCGTATCCTGTGAGGTAGATATCTACGGTACACTGTCCGAGTACATCGGCACCTGCATCACACAGGATACAGTTACTCTGCTTGATATCAACAACTCTGTTCCTGCTGATATGTACAACGAGTCCATCAAGGGCAAGTTCAACTACAAGCACACAGATACATTCATGGGCTTCCACTGCGGCAACACCTGCTCCAGCAAGCTCGTTAAGGGTACAATGAAGAACCAGATGATCATGGCAAGAAACCTGCCTGAGGAAGTAACGATGGGTACTCTCGAGGGCGATATCGTTCCCGGTGATATCACATTCTTCAGACTGCAGTCCACTGCTGACGCACAGATCCGCGCTTATGTTGCACAGGGCGAGGTTCTTCCTGTTGCTACTAAGAGCTTCGGCGGAATCGGTGTATTTGCTATCCCTGAGATGGGTCGCTTCTACCGTCACGTTCTTATCGAGAAGAACTATCCTCACCACGGTGCTGTTGCATTCGGTCACCACGGCAAGGCTCTGTTCGATCTGTTCAGATACCTCGGTGTAGAGGATATCGGCTTCAATCAGCCTGCAGGTATGCTCTATCCCAGCGAGAATCCCTTTGTAAAGTAATGACCGACAAGGTTTAAAACTGACATCCCTCGGCAATAATACTGCCGAGGGGTTTTGGCTTTTCTTGAAAGGAGAACTTATGAAAAAGAGAATGATCTCACTTGTCGCAGCAGCGGCACTTATGCTGTCGCTCAGTGCCTGCGGTGAAAATGATGACGGCTCTTCGGCTGAAAGTAATGCACAGGGCGGCGTTCAGTCGTCGGATAACGCATCGGTAACGCCTGCGGATACTGAGAGTCAGAATGAAACAATGGAGTATCGACGTCCTCTGGATCTGGATGCTGTGTATTCTGCGGTGCTTGCTGAACAGCCTGAGGGCATGGAACCGCTCGCTATGCAGGCAGAGGATGACAGGGAAGTGATATATTCCGTATATCCGACCTTAGAGAATGTCGATGTCAACCAGATGGTCTACTATCGCACATCGGAGGAGGACTATCCCTGCGAGTTGATAATGATCGAAGCACAGTCACAGCGAGGTGCGGACTATGCCTATGATGTATTTCTTGAGCGCATTGAAAGGGCAGCGCAAACAGCCTCAGCCGAAAATGCTGATGGCTGGATAAACCTTGCCGAGGTGCATCAGGAGGGCGTGTATGTAGCGATGATCGTGCTTCCTGATGGGTATGAGATCCCCTATAATGTATTTTCCCTTGTTGACTAATTATAAAAACTGCCGCAGCTACGTTTTAACAGGTATCTGCGGCAGTTTTTATGTCCCTTACCCGGCAAGCTTTGTTCCGAGCGCCTTGCAGCTATCAAGCGCTGCAGCATCGGGAGCTTCGTTTACGATAAGACCCTCATTGCCTATGACAGTAGCGCCCACTGTTTTGCAGCGTTCGCACCAGTCGCGCATCCACTGACCGTCGCCCCAGCCGTAAGAGCCAAAGAGGGCGATAGTCTTGCCTGAAAGCTTGCTTTCGATCTCCGAAAAGAATGGCTCGAACTCGGAGTCCTCAAGTACCTCATCTCCCATAGACGGGCAGCCGAACGCTACTCTGTCGTAGTCAGCAATGTCCCCCTTAAATTCGGATACAGCGAACAGTTCCGCGTTTGCGCCCTCCGCAACGGCTTTCGCCATTGCCTCCGTGTTGCCTGTTCCGCTCCAGTAAATTACTGCTGTTTTCATAGTTGTATCTCCTTTATGATATTTTCAGAGCGCAGCAGAGATCCTCTCCCGCACTCAGTTTGTTACAGAGAAATCTTCTGCATTTGTTGTAGTTGTCAAAGGTGCGCTGCGCTTTTACAGGGTCGCCGTATACCTTCCAGTAGCCGCTGAGCTTGTAGTTGTAGCCGTTGTTTTCAATGAAGCCCACAACGTCCTCGACAGGGTAGTCAAGGAATATCCCTATCTCATGCGGAAAGCTCTTCTCGCCGCGGATGCGCGATGCAAGCCGCTCAAGGCAATCGTCGGTGTTCATGTCATCGGTATATCCGCATTCACGCAGCACTCTTCGGCAGTGAGGGTCATTCAGCCGACGTGCAAGCTTTTCCTCGTTGTATAGCAGGAGCAAAGCGCGCTTTTCGCAGTCGCACAGACAGCGAAGCTTGATATCCCGCGCCGCGGTACGCCTGTTGAACTCTGCTGTATTTGAGTGTATGTCGGATGCGTCCTTTTTTACAGACATAAGACTCGCACATTTTATGCCAAGCAGCGACGGCGCTGTATGAAAGGCAAGCTGCTGTTCAAAGCGGCAGTATTCTTTGTTACACATATGGCCTCCTTTTGGTTAGTTTTTCCTAACTACATGATATTCTACATCGACTAACTCTTGTTATGCTCAGACGGTGAGATGATATTTGTGTTAGTTGAAACTAACCTTTATCCAAATTTATTTTGAGGTGTATTGCGAAAGCACTGTTTTTAGCGCATTCGCACTTGCGTTGTGTATCTTTACAACAGGAATATCCAGCTTTGAAGAGCGCTGATCAACGCTGTTTACCATTTTATGAGAGCAGGTGTTTGTAAATACCACCATCAGATCGGGATTTCCAAGCTTGCTGTTAAAATCAGCAGGCATCTGTGTAAAGACTTTCGCCTTGCAGCTGTATGACTTGCATATCTCTTTATATCTTGTTGCCATGCGGTCGTTTCCGCCGACTACCACTACACTCATCTTTGATCTCCTTTCGGGTTAGTTTATCCTAACCGATATTATGATACCATAGTTTTCACGTTATGTCAAGTATTTTTGTGAAAGAAAAATGAAAATTTTCTTTCTCACATGAGAATAAGATTGACAAACTTTAAGAGTTGGACTATACTTTAGTTAGAATAAATCGTTTTTTCTATCAAACACTATTTTGCATACATAAAGAACGGAGGTGTGGCATGGACAACGTAAGCGAAACTATCAGTGGACTCAGCACAGCGGAGGTGCGGCAGCGTAGGCTGCAGGGTCAAAGCAATGGTTGCTTTGAGATAAAGACAAAAAGCGTGGCGCGTATCATTGGTGACAATGTATTTACGCTGTTTAATCTGATAAATGTTCTGCTGGCGGTGTTCGTGCTGCTTACGGGCAGCTATCGCAATATGCTCTTCATGGGTGTTGTGGTGTCCAATACAGCTATAGGAGTTATTCAGGAGATCCGTTCAAAGCGCGTTATTGACAGGCTGTCGCTGATTTCCGCGCCTAAGGCACATCTTATTCGTGATGGAATAGAGTGCAGCGCAGCGGTGAGTGATATCGTGGTCGATGATATCATGCTCCTTTCCACGGGGCGTCAGATATGTGTGGACGCGGTGGTCGTTTCAGGCGATTGTGAGGTTGACGAGAGTCTTATCACAGGCGAGAGCGACCCTGTTGTAAAGAGCGTGGGTTGTGAGCTACTTTCGGGAAGCTTTGTTGTAAGCGGCGCGGCAAAGGCGCGTGTTATCAGAGTTGGTGCTGAAAGCTATGCAAACAAGATAACGAGCGGCGCAAAATATATGAAAAAGCAGACCTCCGATATGATGAACTCCATTAACAAGATAATCAATACAGTGGCTGTGTGCATCGTGCCGTTTGCGCTGCTGCTGTTTTTCAAGGCGATATTTGTGATCAAGCAGGAATTCGGGCATGGTATAGTCAGTACGGTCGCTGTGCTTATCGGTATGATCCCCGAGGGACTCGTGCTTCTGACCAGTGTTGCTCTTGCGGTCAGCTCGGTCAGGCTTGCAAAAAGGCAGATACTATGTCAAGATCTGTTCTGTATTGAAAATCTGGCGCGTGTGGATATTCTGTGCCTTGATAAAACGGGAACTCTTACTGAGGGCTGCATGGATGTCGTTGAGGTCGTGAAGCTCGATGAGGACTATAACGCGGAGCGTGCGCTTGCTGTGCTATCGTCTGTGATGACTGATGTCAACCCTACGCTTGCCGCTATAAAGACACGCTACGGCAGTGATAAAACCGAGGTCTGCACGTCAGTTATACCGTTCTCTTCTGCAAGAAAATGGAGCGCGGCGGTGACGGAAGAGCATGGTGCTTTGATACTTGGTGCGCCGCAATTTGTGCTGTCGGGCAGCGCTTATTCGTGCGTGCAGCCGATCGTGGAAAAGTATGCGGGATCGGGGCTGCGTGTGCTGCTGCTTGCAAGCAGTGAGAGCGCTCCCGAAAACTGTACGCTTCCTGCTGATATATCGCCAAAGGCACTTGTGTTGCTGTCTGACAGAGTTCGCCAGACCGCGCCACAGACGATGGAATATTTCAGAAAACAGGGCGTAGCGCTCAAGGTCATATCGGGCGATGACCCTGTAACAGCGGCGAGCGTCGCAAAGAGGGCAGGGCTGATGTCGGCTGACAGGTACATCGATGCATCCGCGTTGTCTGATGAGGAGCTTTGCGATG
>SVMQ01000277.1 GCA_015067375.1 Oscillospiraceae bacterium
CTTTCATAAACAGTTGATCGTCCGATACACAGATTTGCGTATCTGCAATGACATCATACAATGTCGATATGCGCCTCGCCCCATAATGTCACGTCGCCGCTCTCACTCCAGACCGCTGCGACCGCTGCGCTTTGTACATTCATACGCGCATGATGCCAGAGCGTTATCTCCTCGCCTGCATAAACGGTGTAGTCATTCGTATTCTCCTGAGCAGTCAACGCGTTGAGCGTGGCATTTTCTTTCAGTGTTATACTGCTGTCAGCATGGCATAGCGTGCAGTTAAGTACTGCACTGCCGCGTATCGTGATAGCATAGGCTCGTATACTTGCACAGTCTATCTCAGACTCACCCTCCGCAAGCAGCAGACCCACACCGTTAAGCGGCTCGGTCATATCGGTCAGAACAAGTTTCGCAAACTCATTCAACATCACAGAGGGCATTGCAGAATATTCGTCCTTTTTTTCGGCGCAGATGCGAGAGGCTGTCAGCGCACCATCTCCGCAAAGCGTTATCGACATACCGCAAAGCTCCACGATATCAACGGAGCTATCGCCGATCAATCGCAGACACAGGCTTATACCTTCGATAACATCTATCTCCAGCATCCCGATATCCGCATTATCAAGCGTCAGAGTAGTGCCATCGAAAAACACTCCATCCTGCCAAATATCGCATAGCACCGGCTTTCCGTCAACTCGGATAAAGCTTTCCTCGTGGCTGTCTGCACCCTCAATAAACGATACAGCTTCGACAGTCACTGCCGAATCTGTAGCAGGCACTTCTGCCTCTGATACAAGCACAACACTATCATCTGCGGATGTCACGGCAGGCGCATCCGCGCATCCTGCAGCAGTCATCAATAAAGCTATAACTATATGTCCTTTACGCATTCCGCTCCCTCTATTCGCATACAGTCAGCGCTTCAAGAAGCAGACCGTACTTCATATCCGCATCAAACTCATATTCACGCAGACCATTATCTGTCAGCACGAATGTCAAACTCGCTGTGACGCCGCTGCCCATACTGCCCTCGTACACCTCGGCGTAGTTGACGTGAATAAGTCCGTTTTCTCTGCGGTAAACAGATATCGCGCTGTCGATGTCGGGGATAATGCCTTTTGTATCAAGTACACGAAGCTCGTCTTTCGTTATCTCTGTCAGCGCATAAGGCACGAAGTCCATCTTACCGCTGTCCCAGTGATAAGGTATAACATTGCAGCTTCCTGCAGAAACGCCTTTTCCCCTTTCGCAGATGATGTCACCGCAAGGACACCACCACAGCCGCGGATGGTCGTCGCCGTAATACTCGGACAGCACAAGCGGCTCACCGTCATATATCCCGACTACGCTTGCAGGCATTGCGCCGCCGATAGCTCCCTCAAACAGGATCATAAAAGATACGCCACCTTCACGGTACACAGCGGTGCCAATGTCGCCCCAAAGCTCCGCTGAATATACAAGCCGCTCCTCATTGCCGCTGAAATGCCAGATATCATACCGCGCCTCGCCGTGCTTTATCAACGCAATAGACGAGCCGCTCATATAGTCGTCGATCTTCTCAAGCACTGTGCCTGAAAGCTCCTCGGCTTTTACATCCGAAGGAAGCCGCACATCGGCTCTGTAATTTCTGTAGATACCACTGCCACGCTCAAGCTCCTCTACCATGTCGCCTATAAGCTTCAAGGTTATGTAATAGTTATGCTCCACTGTATATTCGCTCTCGATACCGTCAGCTGTTATCGTCGGTATGACCTCTGGTATGACATAGTTGATATTGATATAGCTGCCGCGTTGATATATCTCGCGCAGGTCGCCGCCGACTGCTCCTATCTCGTCAATATAGGTCTGGGCGTTGTCGTATTGTAAAAGCTGCCCGACGCTAAGCGACACCGCGTCATGTAGCACGAAACCACTCTCTGTGCGCATAAAATAGTACGGCTTCCATGTATGATGACCGCCTACATTATTGCTGTCATACTCGCTGTCGTAGCCGACAAACATACCGTTTTCATGCGGCGACCAGTCGAAATCCATAAAACTGCTTGCGGCTTTGTGCAGTATCGGCTCGCACTCTGCCGAAACACCCCATACCTGACACGGCATACCGTTTGATAGCATCTGAAACACGATGCAGTCATCCACCTTATATACATGATAGCTGGGATAAGAGCCAAGCTCTGTTATATCAAGAGCAGCGTCTATAAAGCAAAGCGTTCCGTCTTTTGCCTGAAAAAACGCCTCAACGCGCCCATCGCCATTATAGTCCTCAGGGAAAAAGCCGAGCAGCTCATATTTGATTTGTGCTTCCTTTTTCATCGCTGCAATGCTGTCGTATTTATCAGTCAGCTGCTGAATAAGTAAACTGTTTTCTGTATTGACCATATTCTGATAGTCAAACAGCGCATATTCCTCGGCACGGCGGAAGCTGTATTCACTTTCGCCGTAGATAGTCCACTCAAAGCGCGAAAAGCTGTCGCCCCATCCTAACGAAACTCCGTCATGACCTGCGGTCTTAACGTCCTCGTCAATAACTGAGATCACGCCATCCTGTATGCTGACCTTTGTCCAGCTGTCATTTCTGATATGAGAGCTATGCTGATAATATAAATGGATCACAGTGTCATCGCCATCATAAGAAAACCTTGTAAACCCGTCGCGGCAGTAGCCTGAGATCTCGCCAAGCGGCTTGCCGCTTCTGATATCCACAACCTCAGCGGTCATATTTCCCTGTGCGCCCGTGTGACGTACCACAATAAGCTCTGGTACGCCGTCCTTATCGAAATCCCACAGATCAGGCAGGATGTGACAGGTGCCGTCCTCACGCTCCTCTAAAAGCTCCATGCAGCGCTCGGCGTAGTCCTCTGTCAGCGCGCCGTCAGCATCCGTATAACGCACAGGCTCTACTACCACCAACGCATTGCCGCTGTTATAGTTATACAAAAAGAACATATCCGCGTTTTTGTCATAGTTAAGGTAGCAGTTTTCATATCGCTCT
>SVMQ01000278.1 GCA_015067375.1 Oscillospiraceae bacterium
CTGGATAGACGTTTATGAGAACGAGGGCAAGCGCAGCGGTGCTTATTCCGCCGGTGCGAGAGTACACCCGTTCGTGCTGCTCAATCATAAGGACACGCTGAATTGTGAATTTACGCTTGCACATGAGATGGGTCATGCTATCCACTCTTATCTCTCCAACAAAACTCAGCCTGTGTGCTATGCGGATTATGTTATCTTTGTGGCAGAGGTAGCATCTACCTGCAACGAGAGCCTGTTCATGCAGCATCTTTTAAAGACTACTACCGATAAAAAGCGCCGCGCTTATCTTATAAACTACTTCCTTGAGCAGTTCCGCACAACGCTGTACAGACAGACTATGTTTGCGGAGTTCGAGCTTATGATAAACGAAAAGACCGAGAACGGCGAGAGCCTTACAGCGGATATGCTGTGCGAGATTTACCGCGGCCTTAATCTGAAGTATTACGGCGAGGATATCGTTATTGATGCTGAGCTTGATATGGAGTGGGCGCGTATTCCGCATTTCTATTACAACTACTATGTTTATCAGTATGCAACGGGATTTTCCGCGGCTATCGCGCTGTCACAGCGTATCTTAAACGAGGGCGAAACCGCCGTTAAGGACTATATTGGCTTCTTAAGCGGAGGCTGCTCAAAGGACCCCATTTCGCTGCTCAAGGGCGCAGGCGTGGATATGAATTCTGCAAAGCCCGTGAACGATGCGCTGAAGCTGTTCAATGAGCTTCTTGACGAAATGGAAGCGCTGATGGACTAAGCCATGACGACATTGAAATTAGGCTTGCATGATACCGTAGAGCTTGCAAAGCGCTTGGGCGGCAGATTTTGCGTGCTTGACAGCGTTTTGCGCTGTGTTTACGGCGGCGATATCGTGAAAGAGGGAATGCAACTCAGCGATATGCTCCATGAGCATCTGCGGCTTCCTGTAAAGAGCTTTGATGAAGGCACTTTTACTCATGACGGACATTTTTACTGTGCAAGGGTGTACTCGCTGTCAGACGGCAATGAGTATTATCTTTGCGAGGTGCTTGGTCAGAGCGAGGCTGTTTCAATAATGGAAAAGACCGACGGCGCTGTGGAGCTTCTTTCCCTGTGCAGCTCTATGGACTATGGTCTGAACGAGATGCACGACAGTATAGAGCTTCTTCGCAGCACGCTTCGCGATAACGGGGATATGGAAAAGTTTTTGGCCGTGTGCGGCTTTGAAAGAAGTCTTATGCGGCTGTCTGCTTCGGTTAAAAATCTTACGGAATATTCACGGCTGATGTATGCGCCGCCCGAAAGGGTGCTTTTTGATGCGGAGCATCTGTGTGAAAAGCTCACTGAGCGGTGCAATGCGGTGTTAGCTAAGTGTGGCAGATATATCGAGATGTACGGCGAGGGAAAAGGTATATACATCTGTGCTGACGGCAGACAGGCGGTAATTGCGCTTGCGAATGCCATTCAGAATGCTCTGCTGTATTCTCCGAAAGACACCGTGCCGCGGCTTACTGTGCGCCGTTTGGACAGCAGGACAGCCGAGATCACGGTCGTTAACGAGGATATCATGTTCACCCGAGAGGATTTCAGCGGCGCGATGGATTTTGCATATCAGCGCGCAGGCTGCGGACTTGCTGTGATAAGGCGCTTTGCGGAGCTTTCGCACGGCTCATGTGAGCTTGTGAGAAAGGACGGAATTGCAAGCCTTACGCTGAGGCTTCCTCTTGCGAGCGAGGCAGAGGTTGCAGACTTCCGTCTGGAGGAGCCATTGACATTCGAGCGCTTCAGTGCAGGCAATATCGTGGAGGTGCTTATCGGCTATGCCGCAGACATCTTTGTGTAAGCCTCTGCACTTTGCTGAAAACGACAGAAAAAATTCAGTGCATTGTCACATTTCCATCATAAATAAAGGGTAAAATATTTCACAGCAAAGCAATATTTTCGGCGTTCCTCTGAACTGAATAAAAGAGGAACGCTGTTTTACAGGAGTGATAATATGTACAAGATACTTATCGTTGACGATGAGGAGCATATCCGCGAGGTGCTTAAAGAGTACGCCGAGTTTGAGGGGCATGAGGTGCATGAAGCGTGCGATGGTATGCAGGCAGTGGAGATGGCGAAGCAGACAGACTACGACATCATCGTTATGGACGTTATGATGCCGAAGCTTGACGGTTTTTCCGCCTGCAAGGAGATACGCAAGTTGAAAAATACCCCCATGCTGATGCTTTCGGCACGCGGCGAGGAGTATGACAAGCTTTTCGGCTTTGAGATAGGCGTTGACGATTATGTTGTAAAGCCCTTTTCACCTAAGGAGGTAATGGCGCGTGTGAACGCCATCATCAAGAGAAGCGCAGCGGGCAGTACTGCCGAAAACGCAGAAGCTCTGCGCTTTGAGGGGCTGGAGATAAACTTCACCTCGCGCGATGTTTACATCGACGGCGAGAAAGCAAGCCTTACTCCAAAGGAATACGACCTGCTGTTTTATCTTGTGCGCAACAAGAACATAGCGCTCACAAGAAACCGCCTTTTAGAGGAAGTGTGGGGCTATGACTTCTTTGGTGATGACCGCACGATAGATACTCATATCAAGATGCTGAGAAACAATCTCGGCCCTTACCGCAAGTTTATCGTAACGCTGCGCGGCATGGGCTACAAGTTCGAGGTGTAGTATGAAAAGCTTCTTCAGAAGCATAAAGCTGCAGGTGTGGCTGCGATTTGAGATAGTGGTCGCAGCTATGCTTGTGCTGACATATTTTTTCCTTGTGGCGATGTTCTCTGTTTTTTACGAGTGGATGAAAGTCGAGGAGATAGACCGCTCGCTTGATACCATTCAGAAAAGCTGGAATGAGGGCGATATCGATATTGCACGAACCATTGAGGGCGTAGCGCTTGAAAATAAAATGTATATTGAGATATACTTCCCGCGTGAAAACAGGAGCATTCCGTTCAACAATATCGGCGGTGCGCTCACCTTTGCGGGGATATCCAAGAGTGAATACTGCAAGGCGGTCAC
>SVMQ01000279.1 GCA_015067375.1 Oscillospiraceae bacterium
TGCTGTTGAGCGCGTATATCTCGCTGTGCACGTCCGTCACCGACCACTTTTGTGTTAGTTCAGATATGAACTGAACAGCATCATCTGCGGCAGCTTCACAGTTATCGCCATATACCGTGACGGTCATTATCGTGTCCATCTCGAATATGCTCCGCTGTGCCGAGGGCGCTGAGCATCCTGTAAGCACTAACAGCGCTGCAAGCGCCAACAAAGCCTTGCGCATAGGCAGCTCCTTTCTATACTGAATGTCGAATAGGGTGTGGTTATTACTTCTTGATAAGATTTTTGGCGGCAAATAAAGTGCCGCCAAACTACTTTTTGTATAATAGTGCTGTGATATGTCTGAAAGTATCGAATATCGTCTGTTAATGTCGAAATACCATTGAAACAGTCGAGTGATAACTAAGCGTATAATATTATTTACATATTTCTAACTGTATCGTTCGTTGTTAAGCGATGTGCGCAAATATGATTACAAAACGTATAATTGCACATGAATATATCAGAGAGTATCTCGGATGGTTTCGTAAAGCCGACATACAGGTAGTCCCATCACGGTATAGTAATCGCCGTCTATCCTGCGCACCAGCAGTGCGCCGCGACCCTGTATGCCGTAGGCTCCTGCCTTGTCCATAGGGTCGCCTGTTGCGATGTAGGCGGCTATCTCCTGCTCGGAAAGTGCGCGGAATTCCACCAGTGTTTCCTCTGCAAAGCAGACCTCGCTGCCGTCCTCTCTGATGACGCACACGCCCGTGAAAACGCTGTGACTTCTGCCCGAGAGCAACCGCAGCATACGTGCGGCGTCTTGCTCATTTGTAGGTTTTCCGAGTATCTCTCCATCCACAGCGACCACCGTGTCCGAGGCGATTATCAGCTCGTTTTTATACTCTGTGTATATTTCTGCCGCTTTTTGTCGGGATAGTAATATAACAGCCTCGCTCGGGGAGATGTTTGCGGGCAGTATCTCCTCGCCCTTTGCAGGTATGACCCTGAAATCCTCCGTGATAAGTGACAGTAGTTCTTTTCGGCGCGGTGACTGACTTGCGAGTATCACTTCTTATCCTCCGCCTTGACGTGTTTGGGGGTATAGGGGTGGTCAGCGCCATAGATGTCGTTGTAGTTCTTGATGCACTGCTTGATGACCTCGACTGCCTGCTTCTGACCCATTACCTCGTTAACAGCGGTAGCCTTGCCCTCAAGCTGCTTGTAAACAGAGAAGAAGTGGCGCATCTCCTCAAAGATGTGACTGGGAAGTGCCTCGATACCGCGGTAAGCGTTGTAGGTGGGATCTTCAAAGGGGATAGCAATGATCTTTTCGTCGTTCTTGCCGTTGTCAAGCATTGTGATAACACCGATGGGGTAGCACTGCACCAACACCAGCGGGTCGATAGGCTCGTTGCAGAGGATAAGCACATCCAGTGGGTCGCCGTCGTCCGCAAGCGTACGGGGAATAAAGCCGTAGTTTGCAGGGTAGTGCGTGGACGTGTACAGTATACGGTCGAGGATGATAAGACCCGTCTGTTTGTCAAGCTCGTACTTCTTCTTGCTGCCCTTTTCGATTTCGATAACAGCAAGGAAATCGTTTGGGGTTATGCGCTCGGGATTTACGTCGTGCCAGATATTCATTTGAAGTTCCTCTTTCCTTATTCAAGTATTATTGTGAAAGGTCCGTCGTTAAGCAGATCGACCTTCATGTCAGCGCCGAATATGCCTGTTTCCACCACCGCGATGTCTTTTCTGCAAAGCTCTGCAAAGTATTCATACAGGCGCTCAGCCTCGTCGGGAGCCTTAGCCATAAGAAAGTTCGGGCGGTTGCCCTTGCGGCAGTCAGCGTACAGCGTGAATTGTGATATTATGAGCAGCTCGCCGCCCACGTCTTTAAGCGATAGGTTAGTTTTTCCGTTTTCGTCAGCGAAGATACGCAGCCCTGTCATTTTTGCGGCAAGGCGCTCGCACTCCTTTTCGGTGTCATCCTGACCTATGCCGAGAAGGACGAGAAAGCCCTTTCCTATCTTTCCGCATATCTTTCCGTCCACTTCAACGCTTGCGCGTTCCACTCGTTGTATTACCAGTTTCATTTTGTATCGTCCTTTGTTTCAGTATCAGCGTCTGCGACCTCCGCCGCCACCGCCGCCGCTGCGGCTTCGACCGCCTCCTCCGCCACGGCTTCCGCCTCCTCCGCTGCTGGAGCTGCTTATCTTAACAGAGGTCGTGGTCTCTCGGAGATAGACATCCCTTCGGTTAAGAAAGCGCGTACGGTTGACGTCCATGTAATGTCGTGCGCTGATAGGCTTTTTCTTGGAATAACCCGATGCAGTGCAACCTACCGTGATGGCTGTAATTATACCAGCTATGATAACAGGTACTCCTAAAGCGACGATGATGCTATCCTCGCCGTCATCATAGTAGTCGTCTTCAGAGTGATAATAATAGGAGTTTTGTCCGTTTTCGCTTACGTCTTCCAGCGCATTGCAGAAATTGATGATACCGCTGTGGTAGTCGTAGTCCGCGATATTTTCCTGATAATCGCCTAGTCCGTCGTAAACTGTGTCAAATATACCGTCTATCGCAGGGTCGAACAGGTCTGTGCCGCGCCCGTAGGTATAGATCCAGTCGGTGTAGTTATCGTTGCTTCTGTCGTTGTTGAGCAGCAGCACAACAAGGTCTGAGCCATAGCTGAAGCTTTCTTTAGCGAAGTTTATCGCGTATTCCTCGTCGCTCATACCCTCAAGATCGTCAGTGATGACTATGCCGACATGACACTTTATGTTTTGCGCAGCAGTGTGCAGACGCTCAGTGAGGTCTGCTTCATCAGATGCGCTGAGCATATCGTCCATATCATTAAGAACAACCTTGTATTCTATTATAGACGAATCATTTTCTGTCTGTCCCAGCTTATCATTAATATCGGATTTGTTAAGTCCGAGATAATTGCAGTAGCCAATGACCGCGCCAATATATCCGTCGGTCTCCATCTGAGAGTAT
>SVMQ01000280.1 GCA_015067375.1 Oscillospiraceae bacterium
TAACAGCAGTGTAAAATAGTATTAACACATATAAAGGATATCATATAAATATCCGCGCAGGGCATAATAAGCCTTGCCGCTGTGTCAGAAGATCACGGCTTATCCATGAACTACAAGGAGAAAACGCTATGAACAACTACGAAATTGTAGACAGCACAAAAAAGCTTGAAGCCGCTTTCGCTAAAGTAAGAAAGGCGCAGAAGGCTTTCGCAGAGTATACTCAGGAGCAGGTTGACAAGATTTTCCTTGCTGCCGCGTCTGCTGCCAACAAGCAGAGGATTCCCCTTGCGAAAATGGCTGTTGAGGAAACAGGCATGGGCGTTATTGAGGACAAGGTTATCAAGAACAACTACGCATCAGAGCATATCTACAACGCTTACAAAGAAACAAAGACCTGCGGTATAATCGAACGCGACGAGTCTGCGGGCATCACAAAGGTCGCAGAGCCTATCGGCGTTATTGCCGCTGTTATTCCCACAACTAACCCTACATCTACCGCGATATTCAAGACGCTTATCGCGCTTAAAACAAGAAACGGTATAATAATCAGCCCCCACCCCAGAGCTAAGAAGTCCACCATTGAGGCGGCAAAGATAGTTCTTGAAGCTGCCGTTAAGGCAGGCGCTCCCGAGGGCATAATCAACTGGATAGACGTTCCCTCATTGGAGCTTACCAATATGGTAATGAAAGAGGCTGACATAATCCTCGCAACAGGCGGTCCCGGCATGGTAAAGGCTGCTTACTCCAGCGGAAAGCCCGCACTTGGCGTTGGCGCAGGTAACACACCTGCTATCATAGATGAATCCGCTGACGTGCTGAAAGCTGTAAGCTCCATAATCCACTCCAAGACCTTTGACAACGGCATGATCTGCGCGTCTGAGCAGAGCGTTATCGTTGTAGGAAAGCTTTACGACAAGGTAAAGAAAGAGTTCGAAGCGCGCGGCTGCTACTTCCTTAAAGAAAAAGAGCTTGACAAGGTACGCAAGACAATCATCATCAACGGCTCTCTTAACGCTAAGATAGTTGGTCAGAGCGCTTACACCATCGCAAAGCTTGCAAAAGTGGACGTACCCGAAAGCACCAAGATACTCATTGGCGAGGTTGAGAGCGTTGACATCTCCGAGGAGTTTGCTCACGAAAAGCTCTCCCCTGTTCTCGCTATGTACAAGGCTAAAAACTTCGCTGAGGCGCTCGACAAGGCAGACAGACTTATCGCAGACGGCGGCTACGGTCATACTGCTTCCCTCTACATCAACGAGGTGACAGAGCGCGAAAAGATACACGAATACGCAGAGCGCATGAAGACCTGTCGTATGCTTATTAACACACCCTCCTCGCACGGCGGTATCGGTGACCTTTACAATTTCAGCCTTGCGCCTTCCCTTACTCTCGGCTGCGGAAGCTGGGGCGGAAACTCTGTTTCCGAAAACGTAGGCGTAAAGCACCTGCTGAACATCAAAACGCTTGCTGAGAGGAGAGAGAATATGCTTTGGTTTAGAGCACCAGAAAAGGTATACATCAAAAAGGGCTGTCTGCCTGTTGCTCTCGCTGAGCTTAAACAGGTCATGGGCAAGAAGCGTGCGTTTATCGTAACCGACAGCTTCCTGTTCAAGAATGGCTATACAAAGTGCATCACCGACAAATTAGACGAAATGGGCATCACCCATACGACATTCTCCGATGTTGAGTCTGACCCCACCCTCGCTTCCGCAAAGGCGGGCGCAAAGGTAATGGAGAGCTTTGAGCCTGACTGCATCATCGCTGTCGGCGGCGGCTCCGCTATGGACGCGGCTAAGATCATGTGGGTACTTTACGAGCACCCCGACGCTGACTTCATGGATATGGCTATGCGCTTCATTGATATCCGCAAGAGAGTTTATACATTCCCGAAGATGGGCGAAAAGGCTTATTTCATCGCCGTTCCCACCTCCGCAGGTACAGGCTCGGAGGTAACCCCCTTTGCCGTTATCACAGACGAGCAGACAGGCACGAAATACCCCCTTGCCGACTATGAGCTTATGCCCAACATGGCTATCGTTGACTGCGACCTCATGATGACTGGCCCGCAGAGCCTCACCTCAGCTTCGGGTATCGACGCAGTTACTCACGACCTTGAGGCACTGGTTTCTGTGATGGCTACCGACTACACAGACGGTCTTGCCATGAGAAGCCTTAAGATGATATTTGATTATCTGCCCAGAGCCTACGACAGTGCCGCAAAGGGCGCTTCCTACGATTATGAAGCGCGAGAGAAGATGGCAAATGCCGCAACCATGGCAGGTATGGCTTTCGCTAATGCATTCCTCGGCGTGTGCCACTCCATGGCTCACAAGCTGGGCGCGTTCCATCATCTGCCCCACGGCGTTGCAAATGCACTGCTGATAAACGAGGTAATACGCTTCAACATGGTAGAAGCTCCCGCAAAAATGGGAACATTCTCCCAGTACGACCACCCGAAGACACTTGCAAAGTATGCTGAAGTCGCTGAGTATCTCGGTATCAAGGGCAAGAATGCTGAGGACAAGGTCGAGGGTCTGATAAAGAAGATAGACGAGCTTAAGGCTAGAATAGGCATAAAATCCTGCATCAAGGACTACGGCGTTGACGAAAAGGACTTCCTCGACAGGCTGGACGATATGGTAGAGCAGGCATTTGACGACCAGTGCACAGGCGCTAACCCCAGATACCCGCTGATGAAGGAGATAAAGCAGATGTATCTCAACGCATACTACGGCACTCACGAAAAGGTATAAGGAGGAACGTTACGATGGCAGACAATATTATTGCAGTTAGAACAGGCAAAACAGTTTACCGCGAGGGCGACTACGCTGTCAAGGTGTTTGACGAGGACTACGCAAAGCCTGACGTTCTTAACGAAGCGCTCAATCAAGCGCGTGTTGAGAATATCGGAATAAACGTTCCCAAGGTCATCGAGGTTAAGACCGTAGACGGCAAGTGGGCTATCGTTTCTGAGTTTATC
>SVMQ01000026.1 GCA_015067375.1 Oscillospiraceae bacterium
TACAGTAACTCCCGCAGATGGTTACGAAGATGATTTCAGCGAGGCTATAACCGTTGAAATTATATCCGAGGACGATATTGATATCGAAACAGATGATAAAATATCTGACGCAGACGATACAGATACCTCTGAAACAGACGAAAATACATCCGCTCCCGATGATGATACAACAGGCACACAGGACAGCGATGTTGACGGTGACAGCAATGATAACAGTGATGATGACACCGATACAAATCCTGACACGGGTGTAACACCTATATTTGCGGTTGTCGCTGTTGCAGGAGCTGCCGCTGTGGTAGCTGTGAAGATGAAGAAAAAATAAAATAACAATCGCATAAAAGCCTCTCCCGATAACCGATTACAGTTGTTGAGAGGGGCTTTTTAATTAAGGTGCTACATATAGCACCATAAATAAAGAATGCTCCCGAAGCCGTAAAAACTTCGGGAGCGTTTGCGTTTAGGTAGCTATGCCTGATTTAAGTTCGTTGGCAAGTTTGAGGTGTTGCAAGAGTATTTCTTTTTCAGTTGTGCTAAAGCGATTTACTTGTTCTATGATGTCAAAGACAAGGGCGTCCATACCGAGAGTGTTGTATTTCCTCTCGGATGAACGCCCGATTAAATAATCAAGTGAAACATCATATAAATCCGCAAGCTGAATGAGGTTTGAAAGGGTGCAGTTGCCTTTCTCAATATTGCTGATTGCTTTCTGCGTTAAGTACAGTTTTTCTTCAAGGTCATACTGCGACCAACCTCGCTCCGTGCGGAGCTGTACTAATCTCTCGTGCAGAATAAATTTTGTTGAACTTTCCATAAGTAAAGTCCTCCTTGATAGTATTTGACGAACTATCTTCCAAAATAAGAAAAAATTTTGAAAAATGTCGCCTTACTACTATGTTAAAGGCATTTACAACAATTCACAAGAGCGAATAAACAGAGAGTTTGCAGTATAAACTAATATAATGTAAACTATTGTCAAAAATAATTGAAAACAACATAAACGAGCCTGTAAATGAGAAAAAATATTTCTCATTTTTGAGGCTTTGAGAAATAATTTTACTTTGAATTATACAATACCGAGTGATATAATTAAATTAGTTAAGGGACAACCTTAATGGCTCTCCCGAACACTAACAGTTCTTTGACAATTTAATCAGCAAGCACAAAATATTGTATCAGCTTGGTGCGATGACTTTCTGTTGCGGAGTTCCCACAGTTTGCACATACCCGTCAAGAAATAATTTAGTCTGATAATGACAATGAGGGCGAGAGTTCTGCAAAGGCGAATGAAACAATCAGCCGAAACGCTAACGCAAGCGAAGTAGTAAAGAAACGAGCAGTAAGAATTCCAACTGGTGCAATAATAATGATACTTCCGATGACGGCTATCCCATAGGAATGGGTAGAGGTGAAATCCCTATGCGTAGGCTGCGTGATTGCCTACGGCTTGCTTTAACGAACAGCATAATATGATAACAGGGCGGCTGTTTTCACAACCGCCCTTTTAATATGCTTACACAAGAGTTTGCAGGGTGCTATATGTAGCACCATTTCTGAAAAGAGCCAAAAAGTGCTATATGTAGCACCATAGCTTTCCAACTTCATTCTTTTGTGTAAGCATATTGCTTAACAAGAATTTTATTCGGTATATCGAAATTATAACTATTTTATGTATGTAAGGATGTGAAGATATGGAAAACAACTTATTCGATAATTATCCCGATGTTTTGGATGTAATCAATGTGGCTGAAATGCTTAAAATAAGCAAAGTAAAAGTGTATGAGTTGATACACGATAAAGAAATAAAGGGATTTTTAATAGGCAGAAAATTCCGCATACTTAAAAAAGAGGTAATTCGGTATATAAATGCAGTACCTATTGTATAAGGCATTTTATATGAAATTTTGAAAATCTCAAAATTCTTCAATCTTATCGCTTGACTTTTTCGCTTTAATGTGGTAAACTTATATTGTGATAAGAGTGTAAATTTGAGAACATACCTGTCCGACAATGGAGGTATAAGAACAATGACAGGCAGTTTACACGAGAAAAATGGAAAATGGCAGTTGGTGCTATATGGTGCTGTTGGAATATTATTCCCAAATAAACAGACGGATAATCCTGATAAAAAGGTGTGCAAATGGATTAGCAGTAACCTTGAGGCAACATCAAAGAACAGGTTGCTTGCCTCAAAAATGCTGTTTGATAAGATAACAGAGTACGAACAGCAAGAAAAAAGGGAAGCTGAATTCACCGCACTTGCTAATAAAGGCATAGACGCACCAAAATGTTGCCTATCCAAAGATGTTCTCTTTACGGATTATATTGCAGATTGGCTTGCACGAAAGCAAGGGCAGATACAGCAATCGACTTGGGAAAAATACCAAATCTACGCTGAAAGGCATATTATTCCTTACTTTGCAGAGTTGAATGTCGGGTTATCTGAATTAAAGCCAAGACACTTTGTTGATTATTATCAGTATAAAACAACAGGTGGCAGACTTGACGGAAAAGAGGGTGGTCTTGACATTACATCGGTACGAGGTCACGCCGCACTTATCAGAACAATACTGAACGAGGCTGTAATATTTGAGTGTATCAATGGCAATCCTGCACAGAATGTTCCAGTTCCCAAAAGAGCAAGGACAGCTCCTAAAGCCGCAAAGAATGTTTATATGACAGCGGCAGAGGCTAACAATATGCTTAAAACAATAGAGAAAGAAGAAATTTTTCCTCTCGTTTATGTAGCGATAATCTATGGACTTCGCAAGAGTGAGGTTTTGGGGTTGAAATGGGATGCGGTAGATTTTGACAAGGATACGCTTGAAATTAAGTCAACGGTAGTGAAAAACAAGACAATCGTCTATAAAGACACCACCAAGACCGAGAGTAGCCACGAAACTTACGAGCTGCTCCCCGAAATTAAGGCTCTTTTGCTTAATATCAAGTCGAAACAGGAACATAACCGTCAAGAGTACGAAGAACTCTATACGCATTCGGATTACATATTTACGCAATCAGATGGCAGGCTTTATCGACCTGACAGTGTAACACGCACATTTCAGAGAGCATTAAGGCGGCACAAATTGCCCGAAATGCGTTTTCACGACCTACGGCACAGCACAGCAAGCATACTGTTTGATAAGGGCTGGGATTTAGAGGCGGTCAAATCTTGGTTGCGACACGCAGACATTGAAACGACCAGTAACATTTATCTGCACGTTTCAAAGGAACGAAAGCACTTATTGGCAGAAGATATGCACGGAACATTTTTTACACCGAATTTTGAACAGAATTACGATACGGAAAGCGGAGAAAAAAGAAAAAACGCCAGCTAAACAGGCGTTTGAATTACAGATATTGCCAAAAATAAGGCTGAAAAGGGCAAAAATCCTTTAGATGCCTTTAGATGTTGGCACAAAAAACAAAAGAATAAAGCCGTCTGTGATTGCTCACAAACGGCTTTAAACAGGGATTTTTAATTGGTCTGAGTGACAGGATTTGAACCTGCGGCCTCTACCACCCCAAGGTAGCGCGCTACCAATCTGCGCCACACCCAGATATCCAACGCATATGATTATATCACAAAAAAAGAGCTTTGTCAATAGCTTTTTAAAAAAAATATTAATTTTTTTGGAACAAATAATTTTAATGGTATAATTATCAGAAAACCCCTTTATTTTTCCCATCAATTGTTGTATAATATATAATGAGGTGGGATGCGTTTGCGTATACCTACATATTAAAATGCCGTAAGGCACAAGTTTTTGGGGTGAAGCTATGGAAATACTACAATACATCGGTCTGCTTTTGCTTGGCTTCGTGCTGCTGATAAAGGGCGCTGACTTCTTTGTTGACGGCGCTGCTTCTCTTGCGCGTAAGCTGAAGATTCCGTCGCTGGTCGTGGGTCTTACCATCGTTGCGGCAGGTACAAGCGCTCCCGAGCTTGCAGTCAGCATATCGTCTTCACTAAATGAACAGAACTCTATGGCGGTCGGTAACGTGTTGGGTTCTAACATCTTCAATATGCTGGTAGTTATCGGCATCTGTTCACTTATTGCTCCTGTTGGAGTTACAAAGGATATCCTGAAGCGCGATTTCCCTGTTTCCATCGGTGTAATGCTGGCGTTTGTTGCAATGCTCATGATAGGCGCAACAGGTAACCTTTCCAGGGTCGAGGCTATCATCCTGCTCGCTTTGCTTGCAGGTTACATGACATGGACAGTCATTGCAGCACTCAAGAGCCGCTCTTCCGCAGAGGAAGAAAAAGAAGAAAAGCCGTTTATCTGGTGGAAGTGTCTGCTGTTCATCGTTGGCGGTGTTGCAGGTATCGTTATCGGCGGCAACTTCGTTGTGGATAACGCGTCTGCCCTCGGCGGAGTTATCGGTATGAGCGAGACCCTTATCGGACTTACCATCTGCGCTGTCGGCACATCACTGCCTGAGCTTGTAACATCTATAGCCGCTTCCAGAAAGGGAGAGAACGACATGGCTATGGGTAATGTCGTTGGCTCCAATATCTTCAATGTTATCTGCATCCTTGGTGTCTCGGGCGTTATCTCGCCTATAACTATCGACGCTGCCGCTCTCACCAATACTCTTATCGACTGCGGCGTATACATCGGTATTGCGATACTCGCGTATATCTTCTGCCTTACCTCTAAAAAGGTCACTCGTGCAGAGGGCGGTATCCTTGCGGCGCTGTATGTTGCATATATGATATTCGCTATCGTTCGTCCGCAGTAAGGAGCTAAAAATGTTCGGTCTTTTCAAAAAGAAAAAGCCCCTCGGTAAGTCCGAGGAAGAAAAACGCGCTGAGGCGCTCTCGCTGACTAAAAAAGTGCAGTTCATGCCAATCAAGATTTCCGAGGTCGAGCAGCTTCTTGACGCCGATAACCGCGCCGTGCTGGAGTTTGAGCCAGTAAATTACTACGCTACCAAGAACAGCTACCTGCTGTGCGTGTTCTATTACGAGCCTGACTACTCCGAGATCTATATGCGCTTTGAGTACCGCGTGGATGATCTTGCACGAAGCAAAAGCAGATTTTACCCTATCGACAAGCTGCTGATGCGCGATATCCTGCGTAAATTCGGCGTAAACATTAAGATCGACAACTGAAAATCGTCCAAACAAGTGGTGTATTATGACTAAAAAGAGTATACTTAACTGCCCCGTGCAGTTCGACAAAACAAGCTTTTTCGACATTGTGTCGCTATCCGTCGGCTGGTGCATCTCCTGTCAGAACAGGATGGGCGAGCTGGTCATCGGTGACAGCGGCTGGAATGTCGATATCAAAAACGGAACGATAAAATTCGGAGATAAGACATTCAAATCAGGCGTGCTTGGCTCGGAATCTCACAGCAGCTCTACATGGCTGTGGGGCTGGGCGAATACCGAGGCCAATCTCCCTGAGATAGTATCAGCGCCCTCACGCCGAGCAAAGCGCCTGCTTGCCGATGTCCCAGAGTTCACCAACGGTAAGTTCATGCTGGACGAGCTGCACACGGGACATAACCTTGCTATGGTATGCTGTGCCGCTTCAGAGCAGAGCCTGTGCTACTACCGCTGTCCCCATTCAGAGGGTGCGGTGTTCGTCACTGTCGAGGAGCTGCCTGAGGATGTGTTCGCGCCGCTGCCTCCCGAAAAGCTGCTGCGCCAGACGATGGAGATAATCAGCGCATTCTACTGCGACCACCGCCTGCTGGTTGCAGGTCTGCTGTGGATGAACGACACTCCCTTCACTGAGGACAGCGACCGCATCACCGCGGACTTTAATGGCAGACAGATGAGCTTCCTTTTTGAGCCTGTTGAGGGTATATCGCGTTTAGCCGATGTCAGATTTTAGACATTAGACAACAGTTGTTGAAAAAATACACAAAACTCGCTCTTTTAACAGAAAGTTTCAAGTTAACTTTTTGTAAGATTTGACGAAAATGCTGTTAAATATGTAATAACTATTGCAATATTCAGCAAGCTTTGATATAATAATAACACAAATCAGATACTGCACAGAATGATCACTGTGCCGTATTAACTCTAGCCCCTTTCGGGGTATCCCGTTCAAATAATATTTTAGTATAAAATGAGGTGCTTCCAATGGTCAAAGTATTAGCTGACAAATGTATAGGCTGTAATGCCTGCATAAGGACTTGCCCCGTACCTAATGCTAACCGATACGATGGCAGAGTGGTACATATCAACAATGACGAATGCATCGAGTGCGGCGAGTGCGTAAAGCACTGCCCTCACGATGCAAGAGATTATGAGGACGACCTCGAAGCATTCCTCAGAGAGGTGCAGCGCGGAAACGTTTCGCTCATCGTCGCTCCTGCTATCAAGACAGCGTTCGACGGAAGCTGGCGTCATGTTCTCCAGTGGCTCAAGGAGCTCGGTGTCAAGGAAGTCTATGACGTTTCTTTCGGCGCGGATATCTGTACATATCTGCATATCGAATACATGAGAAAGCACGGCGGCGATAAGATAATCTCTCAGCCCTGTGCGGCTATCGTAAACTACGCGGAAAAGCACAAGACAGAGCTGCTGTCCCGTCTGTCCCCTATCCACAGCCCCATGATGTGCAGCGCGATCTATGTAAAGGAATATCTCGGCAACACCGATACCCTCGTAGGTCTTTCCCCTTGCCTTGCTAAGGGCGACGAGTTCAGAAACACGGGCGTCATCAAATATAACGTTACATTCCGCAAGCTCGCTGAATACATCAAGAAGCACGACATCCAACTCAAAACAGGCCGAAGCGAGTTCGAGTTCTCCGACTGCCGCGGCTTTGACGGCGCATTCTACCCCATCCCCGGTGGTCTTAAGGAGTGTCTGCACGTATTTGAGCCTGATCTTAACGTAACTACATCCGAGGGTGTTCAGAAGGTATACGCCGACCTCGACGATTATCTTGAAGCTGACCGCAGGATGCTTCCTGCCGTTTATGACGTTCTCTCCTGCGAGTATGGCTGTAACTCGGGCGCTGGTGCGCGCGACTCTTTCAACAGCTTCAACGCTTACGATATCATGACCAGCGCAAGAAGATGGGCTGCTAAGCAGAGCGGCTTCAAGCGCTTCCACCGCAACATATTTAAAAAGCTTGATATGGTGGATTTCACTCGCGAGTACGTCAACAGAAAGGTTTCTGCCGATCCTACCAAAAAACAGATCGAACAGGTGTTCCACAATATGGGCAAGTACACCCCCGAGGAGCAGACCTTCAACTGCCACGCTTGCGGCTACAAGAGCTGCCACGCTATGGTACTCTCCATCATCGCCGGAAACAATACGCCCATGAACTGCATCCAGTACGAGAAGAAGCATCTTAAGATGCTTCAGGAAAAAACTGCACAGGAACACGAGGAGCTGTCCGAGGCAGTACGCGAGATCAAGCAGGCGCTTGCAAGTCTGCAGGACAAGGTAGTTCCGATCAGCGAAAACACCGAGGAGCATATGACCAGCAACACCGAGATTGCAAACAAGATGACCTCGCTCAACGCGGAGATAGAGGGCATCGTTACAGGTATCTCGGACATCGGAACATCCGTTCGCAGCATCAGCTCCAGCATCGACTCCTACAAGCGCATACTCAACGGCATCCGTGATATCGCAGAGCAGACACATATTCTCGCTATCAACGCATCTATCGAGGCTTCGAGAGTCGGCGCGGCAGGCAAAAACTTCGCCGTTGTTGCAAATGAGGTACGCTCACTCGCTCTCAAGTCCAACGCAACAGTTGCAAAAGCCGAGGCGAACACTCAGACCATCCTCGACTGCATCAACCAGATCCACGATGTTACCAACAACATGAACGAAAAGGTGAACGTGACACGCGAGACTGCGGACTACACGACACATTCGCTCGGTAAGATCCGCGAAGGCTCTGAGCTTATCAGCAACAATGTTCAGGAGGTCACCGCTATCGTAGAGGAGCTTAACTCTATGGCAGAAGCTATGGTAGACGATTGATACTTAACATTATACAAACAGCCCCCGAGATATCGGGGGCTTCGCTTATGTTCGTTTATACAGATATACGCCCCTGTCGTTCAGGGGCGTATATGTATATGTTATTATTCCTTTACAACATGGACATCCAGCTGATCGAACGGGATGGAGATATCGTTCTCGATGAACGCCCTGCGAACAGCCTCGAGCGTACCGAAGTACACCTCCCAGTAGTCCTCTACAGCAGTCCACGGACGTGTCGCAATAATGATCGCGCTTGCGCCGTGCTCCACCATTCGCACTGTCGGTTCAGGGTCTTTCAGCACCTTGTCGTTAGCAGCGAGAATGTCAAGGATAAGCTGACGCGCCTTCTCATAATCATCATCGTAGGCGATGGAGAATGTCATATCAACGCGGCGTGTTCCGTTTACAGAGTTGTTGGTCACAGTGGCATTCACAGCCTGACCATTCGGGATGAATATCGCCTGATTAGTACCCGAGGTCAGTCTTGTGTGCAGGATGGATATCTGCGCTACCACGCCCTCTACACCGTTCACGATAATGTAGTCGCCTATCTTGAACGGCTTTGTTATCATCAGCAGAAAGCCGCCTGCCACGTTGGAAAGGCTGTCCTGCAATGCAAGACCTATCGCAACGCCTGCGGTACCGATAACAGTGATGATGGATGTGGTGGGTATTCCAAGTATAGAAAGCACCACGATAAGCAGCAGCACATAAAGGATTATCTTAGCGCACTGCTTGGCGAACTTTACAACAGTGATGTCTGCTTTCGACCTTTCAAGACCCTTTGACATAATGCGAAGCGCAAGCTTGCAGAATATCATGCCGACTATCAGCACAAGTATAGCGATAAGCACTGTCGGTATCGCGGAAATTATGCTGTCAAGCAGACCCTGAAAAAATTTGCCGATCTGAGATATCGCTTCCTCAGGTGTGGAAGCTACAAGATCCTCGATCGCATCAGCTGCGGTAGTTTCCTTGGTCGCCTCGGCTGTAACAGCCTCCGCGGTCGCGGAAGCTGTGGAAATAAGCTTTATCATTTAAGTAATTCCTCCAGTCCCTGCACAGCCGCGTCAGCGTCGCTTTCGCGGATAAGCACGGATATCTCGTCAACGCCTGTTGTGATGAGAAGTATCATAGCGTCGATCTTGTTGAGCATGGAGAACACCTTTGCAGCAAAGCCTGCCTGTGTTTCCATCTCGCTTGTCTTGATAACTATCTTGCGGTTGCCCGAGTTAATCATCGGGGTGATGTCGTGCTTGTCCTTAAGCTCCTTTGCGACAGCAAGAAGCTTGCCCATGTCGTCATCGCTGAGCGTAAAGCCGAATCCGAAACGCTCGGACATGGGTGCGGTCATGGATATCATGTCGATGTTGATATCCGCTGCAGCAACCGCTGCGAGGGTATCCTCCATGATGGTCTTGTAGAGGGGAACATTGTTGAATGTAACTGCGGATACGTTTTCTGTAACGATGATGCTCATATTATTTACCTCGCTTTGATAATGAAAATAAAACGTGATCTTTGGACACAGCACGCTGTGTCCCTACTCAACTCTCTTTGATAAGGTCTGCCATTGCATACAGACCTGCGGACTTGCCTGCGAGGAATACTGCGGCATTTACCGCTCCTACAGCAAACACTTCCTTGGACTGCGCGGAGTGCGAGAGTGTGATGACCTCGTCGCGGCCTGCGAAGATTATGTCGTGATCGCCTACGATAGTGCCGCCGCGGATAGCGTGCATTCCTATCTCATCTGCGCCGCGCTCGCGTCTTACACTGTGGCGGTCGTATACGAAGTGCTTTGAGTTGTTAAGTTCTTCATTTATTGCCTCGCCTATCATGATGGCTGTACCGGAGGGCGCGTCCTTCTTGAGATTGTGGTGGCGCTCAACTATCTCGATGTCGAACTGGTCACCGAGTATCTGAGTAGCCTTTCTCGCGAGCTCCACAAGCAGATTTATGCCGAGCGACATATTGAATGTGAAGAAGATCGGGATATTTGCGGAAGCTGCGGTTATCTCAGCGCGCTCCTCGTCGGTGTAGCCCGTTGTCGCAACCACCAGCGGAACGCTGTTCATCCTGCAATAGGACAGCAGGTCGGGCAGCGCAGAGGGGTGCGAGAAGTCGATGATGACATCGGGCTTTTCGGGCAGGTCGAAAACCTTTTTCACAACAGGGAAGCTATCGTACTGCTCACCCATAAGGTCGATGCCTGCTATGATATTGCAGTCGGTGCGGCTGCGGCAGATATCTGCGATGACCCTGCCCATCTTTCCGCACGCGCCTGTTACAGCGATCTTTGTCATTTTACGTCCTAACCTTTCACTTTATTACTCCGCCGCACCCGTTAACTGAGTGCGGCGGTCATGTTTACTTGATCTTGCCTACAAGTCCGAGAGCTTCCATTTCAGCTCTCAGTACAGCTATCTGTGCCTCGGTCATGGAGCACAGGGGAAGTCTGCACTCACCTGCCTTGAAGCCCATGATGTTGAGTGCTTCCTTTGCAGGGATGGGATTAACATCCATGAACAGAGCCTTCTCGAATGCGAGTATCTTCTTCTGGATAGCAAGAGCCTCATCGCGCTTGCCCTCTAAGAACAGCATTACCTCGTCGTGCTTCTCCCTGGGCATACAGTTGGATGTTACGGAGATAACGCCCTTGCCACCTATGGACAGAGCAGGCAGCACCTCGTCGTCGTTGCCTGAGTAGATGTCGAGATCGGTGTAAGCCGATATCTGCATCAGCAGGCTCATGTTGCCGCTTGCTTCCTTGGTAGCAACGATATTTTTGTGCTGTGCGCACTCCTTGTAGCAGTCGATGGAGATGCTCATACCTGTACGCGAGGGAACATTGTACAGCACGATGGGGATATTCACGCTGTCAGCGATGGTGAGGAAGTGCTTTGCAAGACCTCTCTGCGAAGCCTTGTTGTAGTAGGGAGTCACCTGCAGCAGCGCGTCAGCGCCCACCTTCTCGGCTTCCTTGGAAAGCTCGATAGCGTAGCCTGTATCGTTGCTGCCTGTGCCTGCGATTATCGGAACACGCTTAGCCGCACGCTCAACAGTGAAGCGGATAGCCTCGATATGCTCCTCGTCGGTCATGGTGGAAGCCTCGCCTGTTGTGCCGCATACCACGATAGCGTCGATGCTGTTGTCGATCTGGAAGTCGATAAGCTTGCCGAACTCCTCGTAGTTGATGGAGCCGTCAGCGTTCATCGGGGTCACGATAGCGGTGGCTGCACCTGTGAAAATTGTATTACTCATGATTAATACCTCAAATGGTCGTTTTGCATTTTATATTTATGTGGTATAGGAATGGGAAGAAGTGCGCAGATGCAAGGAAACACACCGCCGACGTACTTTGTGTACGTCAAGGTGGGTTGACGCCGCAGGTGCGTGCTTATTTACATTCCGATCAATCAAAGTAGCCCTTTGCTGCGTATAGCTCTGCCATCAGGACTGCGCCGCCTGCTGCGCCTCTGAGGGTGTTGTGGGACAGGCAAACGAACTTGTAGTCGTACTGTGTATCCTCACGGAGTCTGCCGATGGATACCGCCATGCCGTTCTCGAGGTTTCTGTGCAGCTTAGCCTGGGGCATATTGTCCTCCTCGAAGTAGTTGAGGAACTGCTTGGGAGCGGAGGGCAGGTCAAGCTCCTGAGGAACGCCCTTGAACTCCTTCCAGATGGAAAGGATCTCTTCCTTGCTGGGCTTGTTCTCGAACTTTACGAATACTGCTGCGAAGTGACCGTTGGAAACGGGAACACGCAGGCACTGTGTTGTGATGCAGGGGGATTCAGCCTTAACAATCTTGCCGTCCTTGATCTCACCCCATACCTTCAGAGGCTCCTGCTCGGACTTCTCCTCCTCGCCGCCAATGTAGGGGATAAGGTTATCCACCATCTCGGGCCATGTCTCGAATGTCTTGCCTGCGCCGCTGATAGCCTGATATGTACAAGCCAGAACATCCTTGATGCCGAACTTTCTCAGGGGAGAGAGCGCGGGAACATAGCTCTGGATGGAGCAGTTGGACTTAACGGAGATAAAGCCGCGCTTTGTGCCCAGGCGAGCCTTCTGAGCCTCAACGATAGCCATATGCTCGTCGTTTATCTCAGGGATTATCATGGGAACGTCGTCTGTGAAGCGGTGAGCGGAGTTATTGGACATTACGGGGCATTCAGCCTTTGCGTACTTCTCCTCGAGAGCCTTGATCTCGTCCTTCTTCATGTCAACCGCGCAGAATACGAAATCGACCATACCTGCGATCTCTTCAACGTCTGCGGAAGCGTCCTTTACGATGATGTCTGCCATAGCAGCGGGCATGGGAGTATCCATAAACCATCTCTCGCCTACTGCATCCTTATAGGTCTTGCCTGCGGAACGGGGAGAAGCGGCGAGTGCCACTACATTGAACCAGGGGTGGTTCTCCAGCAGCGTTGCGAAGCGCTGACCTACCATACCTGTTGCACCGATGATGCCGACATTATACTTTTTCATAGCTGTGTCCTTTCCTGTCCTTTGCGGACTGTAACGTATTTTTTGAGCGTTGCTCTTTAATAACAAAAAAACCGATGATATATAAGTCATCGGCGTCGTTATGCTGAAAAGCTTTGAATATTGGATAGCCCTCCATCACTTAAACAAGTCGATGACAATCATACGCTTGTTCAACGTATGACCAGAAATGCACACGGCGGAATGTACACTCTTCGGCGGTAAGCCTTTCGCGCCCCGACCTCCGTCGGTCAGCTTAGGGGGTGCTACTGATCTGTTCCGCGCCTCTATCACATCGGATATTTCCGATATGCTATATTTTATCATATATAAGCAGGTTTGTCAACGGTTATTCAGCTAAATATTATCAAAATTCGACCTGTATTTTGTTGAAATTGTTGTGATTTATCAATTGAATTGCAGTTTGCTTTATGGTACAATATATAATGAAATATTATGTAATAAATGAACATGGAGAGTATTATGCTTAGATCCGAATTTTACTATGACCTGCCGGAGGAGCTTATCGCACAGACCCCTGTCGAGCCGCGTGACAGCTCGCGCCTTATGAAGATAGACCGCGAAACAGGAGAGATAACACACGACCGCTTCTACAATATATGCGACTACCTGCAAAATGGTGACCTTCTGGTCATGAACGACAGCCGCGTATTCCCTGCGAGATTGTACGGCACAAAGCGCGGCACGGGTGCGGCAGTGGAGTTCCTGCTGCTGAAGCGCCTAAGCCTCACCAACTGGGAAACAATGGTGCGTCCCGGAAAGAAGCTTAAAGCAGGCGCAGTGGTAGACTTCCCCGAGGGACTTTCTGCGGAGGTGCTTGAAACAGTCGAGGAGGGCAATCGCATCGTCCGCTTTTCATTTGATGGCGATTTCTTCGACATCCTTGACCGCATAGGACAGATGCCGCTGCCGCCGTATATTACCGAGCGCCTTGAGAAAAAAGACCGCTACAACACCATCTACTGCCGCGAAACAGGCTCTGCGGCAGCGCCCACAGCAGGTCTGCATTTTACGGACGAGGTGTTCGCAAAGCTGCGCGAAAAGGGCGTTGATACAGCGTATGTTACACTGCACGTCGGACTTGGCACATTCCGCCCCGTTAAGGAGGACAATATCCTCGACCACAAAATGCACGTCGAGCATTTCTCCGTACCCGAGGAGACCGCGAAAAAGATCGCGGATTGCAGGGCGCGCGGCGGCCGCGTTATCGCTGTCGGCACGACATCCTGCCGCACTCTTGAGTCCGCGGCAGGCATGAGCGAAAACGGCGAGATAACTGCCTGCTCCGCTGATACGGGCATATTCATCTACCCGGGCTTTAAATTCAAGGCGATAGACGGACTTATCACGAACTTCCATCTGCCCGAAAGCACGCTCATCATGCTGGTCAGCGCTTTCATGGGCAAGGAGAAAACTATGAACGCATACAAAGTCGCTATTGAGGAAAGGTATCGTTTCTTCTCATTTGGCGACAGTATGATGATAGTTTGAGGAGCAACATGAAAAATCAGTACAAGGTAACAAAAAAGCTGTATATGTCATGGGCGCTGCAGAATATGAGCATCGGAATAAGCCTCGGCATGGTCATCATGTGGCTGGTGCTGACCGCTATACTCGTGGTATGTGCTGTATTTCTGAAGCACTGGCTGTACTGGGTGGCTGCTGCCTACAGTCTTTACCGCGCACTGGTCAGACCGCTTCTCGCCACTTCCCTGCAATATGAGCGCATGGCTAAGATATACGGCGAAAAAGACTGGCTGCGCACGATAGAGCTGACAGAGGACGGCATCCTGCTCTACGAAAACACTTCAAGCGCCGCCTATACATACAGCGATATCCGCAAGCTCACCGAAAAAGGAAACGTGGTGCGTTTATCGCTCGGCAGAAAAGGCTCGGTAAGGCTGTACAAGGACGCGTTCGTTGACTGCAGCTGGGAAGAGTGCAAAGAATTTATCGAAAGGAATACTATCCGCTGACAGGTGTGCTGCTTTTTGTCGGCATGACCTGCTCAAAGGAAGAAAAGGTACGCGTCAACTGCAAGCGCGCCTTAAAGATAGTCGGCGGCGTGATAGGTGTGTTCTTTCTTATTCAGGTCATCGCTCTTGCAGCGGCGTTTATAGAGTTGAATTTTTAGGAGCAAATAATGAATTTTCATGTATTCGGAGATGTCACAAAGCCTGTAATAATACTTGTGCATGGTGTGCTTACCCCGTGGCAGGTGTGGCAGGAACAGATAGGACATCTTAAAGAGCATTATCACGTCGTAGCGGTCGCTCTTGACGCCCACGAGGAGGAGCGTGCGAGCCGCTTCATCTCAGTCGATGACGAGGCGCGGCAGATAGAGGACTATATCTGCAATAAGCACGGCGGTGAGGTTTTTGCCGTGTGCGGTCTGTCCATGGGCGGAGTTATCGCGCATGAGATATGGAAAAACGGGCGCGTAAAGCTGAAAAAGCTCATCATGGACGGAGCGCCGCTCAGTCCTATGCCAAAAATTGCGACCAAAATAATGACAAGCAACTATCTCACGATAATCCGCAAGTCCAAAAAGCGCGATCCAAAAACACTGGAGAGCTTCAAAAAGCAGTTTCTGCCCGAGCGCTACCTTGAAAGCTACCTCAAAATAGCCGACAACATGGATGATGATTCTATGCGCAATATAGTGGCTTCAGCCATGTCAAAGCGGCTGTGTACAAACGTCGGCTCAGATGCGGATGTGCTGTTCATACATGGCACAAAGGGCAACGAGGTCGTTTCCAAAAAGGTAGGAAAGCAGATAAAGCAGCACTATCCACAGGCGTGCGTGATATGCTTCGACGGTTACAAGCACTGCGAAGCCGCGATATACGAGCCTGAAAAGTGGCTGAGATATGTCGAAGAATTTCTTGAAAAATAAAACGGTGATACAATGCTGAAAGTAATAAGACCCTCCCTACCCGAAAGCTGCCGCATCATCTGCGTCAGCGATATCCACACCCACTGGCAGGAGCTTGACATGCTGCTGCATCAATGCGCCTACAAAAAGGGCGAGGATTTTCTGTTCATTCTCGGAGATATCTTAGAACGCGGAGATGATAATATCACGGCGGTGCGGTATGTGATGGAGCTTGCGAAATCGCCGCGCGTCATAGTCATCGGCGGCAACAACGACACCTATGTAACGGGGCTTGCGCTGCGCTACGACGACGAGAAGTTTCTGCAGAGATTTGCCGCTAAGCCGAATTGCTGCTTCGGTGAGATGGCAAAAACGCTCGGCATCACTGACTTTGCCGAGGACACAGCGGCAAAGCGCAAGGCTGTATACGAGGCTTACAAGGCGGAGATAGACTTCATCCACGCTCTCCCCGACGCTATAGAAACGGAACAGCACATTTTCGTTCATGCAGGACTTGAGGGCGAAAACTGGACGGAGATGACGGATTTCAGATGGATGCTCATTCCGCGGTTTATCGACAAAGAAAATCCTACGGATAAAACGATAGTATGCGGACATTTCCCGACCTATGCGCTGGGCAGGGCTGACAATGACCTCCCGATAATCGACAGTGAGCGGCGCATAATAGATATAGACGGCGGTGCAGGGGTGAAGCCTGCCGCACAGCTGAATGCGTTCATCATCAGCAAGAACGCCGCACGATACAGCTATGAAACAAGATTTCAGCCGCTTGGTGAAAGGCGCACTGTGATCGCTGACTGCGAGGGCAAGGATGACTGGATATTCGCGGATTACGAGAAGCATCTGTTCACGCTGCTGACCTTTTCACCCGATGACGCGCCTGATGGATTTATATATGTGCGCAACAATGACACAAACGAGATCGGTATTGTCCCAGAATGTATGAGCGGCTACTGGGACGGCGGATTTCATGTCTGGGGAAATCTCAATGCATTCCCTGCTGTACATAAGGACGAGCCGATATGGGTCTTCGCGGAATACGCCGAACACTGCTGGTGCATCACAGCAAGCGGCGAGGTAGGAAGCGTCCCGAAAAACGCAATAAAATAAACGTAGGGACACGGCTTGCCATGTCCGCAGAACATAATATATAAAGGAGATATACAATTGTTATACGAGTTAAAAAAACAGGAGGGCCGCGCACGCCGCGGAGTATTTCATACACCTCACGGTGACATCGAAGCGCCTTTTTTCATGAACGTAGGCACTGCCGCGGCTATCAAGGGCGCGATATCCTCAGTTGACCTGAAAGGTCTTAAAACACAGGTGGAGCTTTGC
>SVMQ01000281.1 GCA_015067375.1 Oscillospiraceae bacterium
CCATTATCGTTGCCGCAGGCTTAGAACAGCCAAACACCTGATTTTCAGGCATAACGCCAAGAGATGACGGCGTTGTTCCGAAAGAACAGGCACACATTGCACCCTGACAAACCAGATCTCCCATTTATATCCTCCATTATTCTGCGCTTACAATAATGCTCTGTCCTTTTGACGGTTTTTTCTTAAACGCCTTTTCCAGTGTCAGAACACCTTTACTGCGGTCATATCCGACTATACGCACACGTTCATCCGATATAGCGGCAAAACTCTCCTCAAGAACAAAAGGAAGATCTCCGCCTGCACTTATGATCGCAATACTGCGGTTGTCAGCATTGTATTCCGAAACATATAGCTGAGTAGTCGCTGCAGCTGTATGAAGCGGCTTAAGATAAACCGTGCGCTTTTCGCTTGCAACTATGCTGATCGGTGCGTATCCGTCACATGATATATCAATGCTGCCGTTTGCAGCAAAAGGAGTCACAAACACATAGTAACCACCGTCACGATGCATGGCTCTGGCACCTGCTGAACTTACAACGGCTGTTTCCAAGGGCGCAAATGTTTCGCTATTTGCTATCCTTATGATAGATGTAACTGTTATTTTCATCTTTTATTTACCTTTTGCCTTATGCTGATATCCGCCTCAGTAACACGTCTGACTGTCCTGATGAGGTCAGATTCTACCGCAACAGCCGTTACTTTGTAGAACAGACAAGGCTTTGGTGCCTGATTATATGCCGTCCAAACCTTGATCTTATCCTCGTAAGGCTTATTTTCAAATGTTATGTTGAGATTTTCGCCGCTTGTAAGCAACGAACCCGAAATCCCGTCCTCAGCTGTTAGTACCCTGTGATCGGCAAGCCGCTGATACACACTGCCCAGTATCCTCTGTTCGTCTGTCGCACGCATTGCGATGTCAGTCTTGAGCGACGTAAATATCATATAATGCAGATTGATGATCGACGGAGCACTTCTGACATGAGTATCATCTATCACGATATCACGTGCCATTTTAAGCTCGCTGCTCTCGTCTATGTCATAAAGACAAACACCAAGAGAATAATTACCCGTATCATCGGGCGAGCAAAGCCCGATAAGCTCAGGCTTATCAACAGGCGGCACGCAGTATCTGCGCAGAAATTCAACTATGCTTCTTCCTGCATCTGCGATCACTGTATAGTTACCCATAATTCCTCCGAAGTTATCTCAAATAAACACAGTCTTCCTCTGTGAATGTTTCCATACCAAGACCTGCCGCTATAAGCTCGCACGGCACATATAACTTACCGCCGCTGACATAAGGAACCTCAGCGAGCGCAAACAATTTATCCTTTACATATGCCCTGTTGTCTCCCGGGGTAAACTCGATAAGGATTCCGTCCGCCTTGAAAACATACACTCTGCCTGAAGTAATATACTGTGCTCCTATCTCAACCGCAAGTTCTTCTACGTCAATATATACCGTCTTACCGCGTTGCACCGACATTGTATTGCTGTAGATATTGTAAGAGGGAATCATCAGCTTGTATTCACCTGTGATATCAAGAATACTATCGGGATCAAACGAAGAGTCGCTGCTGCCACTGTCGGGCTCCAGCTTTCCGTTTTTAGCATCTGAGATATCGCCGATGATATCATCTGCAAGAGCAGGGTTATCAGCGCAGAGTGCTGCAATATAACCAAGAATATCCGCTTTAAGATTTCCGTCCAATATATCAGACGGGATATTCTTCAAGGCATCTTTCAGATCGTCATATGCTGTTTCGGTCTGTGATTCACTTCCGCTTTTGGCGGCATCTGAAATGGCATCCAACGAGGCGTCAAGCTGTTCCAGAAGTGCTTTGTCCACATCGGACATCATTTCACTCTGAGCTGATATGTCACTCTCAACATCACGGATCTTTTCTTTCAGCTGAGAGCTGTCATCACTGAGCTGCTGCTTTTTTAGTTCTGCGAGCTGTGCATACAGTGCACCAAGTTCGGCGGCGGCACTGCTGCGAAGTCGATCCAGCTGTTCCAACAAAGCATCAAGCTCCGCATTCAGCTTTTCGGCAAGCTCACTGTCACCCTTATCAAGTGCCTGAAGATACTGCTCATATTTATCATCTGCCTGAGCGTTCAGTTTGTCAATAGCTTTCTGCGCATCTGACGGTGCTCTTGAAAGCGCCTCTGCCTGTGCAGCCTGATCAAGGGTATCATCTGCACCTTCGGTCAATACATCAAGGATGTCATCGGGAAGTCCATCGGAGCTTAACGCCTCCAGAAGCTCTCCAAGCTCCGTCAGGCTATCGTTAAGCAGTGCATTATACTCTTCCGATATAACTGAACCCGTTTTATAATAAGCAGCGTCCTTGGCATAGCTTTGTGCATCGGCTATTGCGGAGCGCAGTGCTGCCGCCGTTCCTGTCGAAACATCGGAACCGTTGAGAATATCCGAAACCTGCTCAGATATGCTGTCCATCGTATCATTTAGCATATCATCTGCAAGCTGTGCCGCAAGCTCAGCGTCACCCGAAGTACCGTTTATCATAGCCTCCAGCGTAGCAAGTCCGAAAGCCGCTTCAAGTGCCGCCGCAGTATCTCCGCCCTGAGCTGCCGCTATGATCTTTTCCTCAAGCTCCTGTTGCTTGCGCTCGGTAGAGTCAGTGGGACCATCCGAAGCTGACGCTCCTGCAGAAGATGCACTATCTGTCGCAGCCTCCTTCAAAGCGCTCTGACAATCAGAAAGTATACGGATAAGCTCTGCGTGAGCAGATCGGTCGTGCTTTGTAAGCACTGCTATCTGTTCATCAATACGCTCGCTTACAATGTCATAGCAAACTATATCAAGCTGAGCCTTTTTCTTCATCTTCAACGATACTACCATATCCTTTTCAGCTGCATCAGCAGATGCGTTTATAACGCTGTCAAGGCTGTTGAGCGTATTGAGAAGCTCCTTTGTGGTATCATCGCTTA
>SVMQ01000282.1 GCA_015067375.1 Oscillospiraceae bacterium
TAATATCTGTCAAAAACAAGTATGCCGTCAGACGGCGTATTTTTTTTCATATTATATATTCCTTATACATGGCAAAAGCCTCCGCCGAAAGACGGAAGCCGCCATATTTATCTGAAAATATGGATACCGTGCTTTTTGAGAGAATCGTTGACATATGCGTAGTGCATATTCTCCCACTGATCATAATCAGGGAATTTATCAAGCTGCACATCAGCCTTTATCTGTGAAACAGCAACGGTATGATTCATCACAGAGCCATTCCAGATGTAATTCATGCCCGTATACACGGCACGCAGACCTGCAATATCATCCTGCTTGGTCGCCTTGGGGCATATCACGCGGTCGATTGCAAAATCATCGCCCATCGGCGCCTTTACGCTGACGCTCTCAATACAGTTATCGACGGACTTGTGGATTATATCCCGCTTGCCGAAATATTCACACAACTCGCCAAAGGACATCGAAAGCAAGCTGTCAAAGCACTGAAGCACGATGTTTACGACAGAGCGAGCAAGCCCCGTTTCGTCCTCCTCATCGACGGACAGGATACCTGATGCCACCAGTGCCTTGGACAGAGTATCCTCAGATACGGACTCGACAAGCTCGTCGAGCTTTGCTCTTACATCCTCATCATTAAGAGAGAAAGCGTCCATGACACAGGAAAACTCAGAAGTATCGGCGGATATCTCCTCAATGATAGCCTTGCGATTTACAGCGATATTGACAAATGCTTCCGTAGCCTTGCCCAGATCGTTTTCAAGGTAATCCGTCAGCTTATCGGAAACGTTCTTATAGAATTCAAGCAGCGTATCGTCGGTGCGCACCTTGCAGGCGGCATTGGCATATTCGCGAAGCTCGAACAGATACTGCTCCACAGCCTTGCCGACAAAGAGCGGCGTTGACTTTATCTTCATATATGCGGTGCGTTCAAGGTTTCTCGAGCGCTCCACCTGCTCGCGCATATCCTCGACATCTGAGGTTATCTTCACGCTTGCCACCCTGAGTGCGGCGATACATTTCTTGACAAGCTCCTCAGCATAGAACGGGCCTTTGGAAAAGTCGCTCTTTGCCTCCTCGCAGACCTTGATGATAGTATTGACGATCTCTTCACAGCATATCTCAGCACCTCGTTCGGTAGAGGATGCAACGCGGTCTATCCATTTTTCGACATACTCGTTCGCACCATCACTGCTCGTTTTGAGCGAACGCGCCGAGAACACAGGATTGATACGCTCGTCAAACTCCAGCGCAGGAAGATCGCCTGCCTTCTGCGCCAGAAAACGCTCGTCGGGCGTTGAAAGCTTCGAGTAGTGTTCAAGCAGGGGCAAGCCGACATTGTTTTTATTCAGTGCATGGTTGATGAGCGTAAACACCTTGATGCAAAGATAGGTCATTATCTTGCCGAGCGGCACCTCGCTGACCTTAGCCGCACAGGAAAGATATCTGAAATCATGCGAATCGTTGGGGCGCAGCATATTATAGGACATTATGCGCTCCGCGTCGTCATCCTTGGAGAAAAGTATCTCCATGCGGTTAAGTATCTTTTCAGCGGCATAGCTGAGCGTATAGCGATAGTTCTGATCTGCCGCGAGAATGAAAACAGCGTTGAACGGCACCTTATCCGAAACGACCTCAAAGGAGCTTGCATACTGCTGGGAGAAGTGCCTCTTGTTGCACTGGAACATATCCAGCTCCTGCTTTGTCAGGATGGTGTTGGCAAAGTAGTTTCCCTGCTCGCGCTGGTCTGATTCAAACAACACAGCGGTATCGGGAGCGAACATATAGCAGGTCACCTTTACGGGATAGGAGCATATACTGAACATCTTACCGAGAATATAGGCAAGGTCAATGAACATACCGCCGAAAAAGACATCGCCCATATTGCCTGTTATAACGATCTCCAGTGATTTATCAGAGCCGTTGAATGCCGCGATAGCATCACCGATGACCTTGATTATGTTCTTGATGTTGTGGAAAAGCGCAACTCTGCCGCACTGACGCTTTGTAAGTCCGTATACGGGAGCCGCGGGCGAATAGTTCTTTAGTCCGTTGTCGAACCAATCCAGCGCATACTGCGGCAATCTTGCAGGATTGTTGAGATACTTGTAGATGGCTTCCTCAGGAATAACGGGTATCTGCTCGTTTTCTGCAAGCACAGTACCCTCGCAGGATGCGTCCGCGAGATACTTATCCTCCGCGATGGCGAGATAGCGCACCTTGCTTTCGTCAGTACCGAAGCGTTTCTCGGTGATATGCTTGCACTGCAGCGCGCAGTCAACGCCGTTTTTACCTAAGCCTATAACGAAAAGCCTGTTCAATCCGAAGCTGCTTTTATAAGAATTTGTGAGCTTCAGTACGCGCTCGGGCTTTAACCATTCGATCTTCTTTTCAATTTCCATGAAATCCCCACCTCATTCATAAAAATTCCGATATATCTCAGGTCGTCTGTCATCCATCTGCGGGAATTCAGAACGAATATTAAATACTATCTCAGCCGAAACATCGGCAAAGATCAGAGCTTCCTCTGACGCGGCGCGCTGTATCAGACTGCCGTCGGGCGAATATATCGCGGACTCTCCGCCGCATATCATTCCGCTGCCGCACACACAGTTGCAGCCGACGATATAGCACTGTTCCTCAATAGCACGCGCTTTGAGAAGAGTTTTCCAATGCTCGCTTCGGGCGGCACCCCAGTTTGCGCTGACGATGATACACTGACAACTTTTTGAAAGCTCCCTGTAGATCTCAGGAAACCTCAGATCGTAGCAGACCGTCAGACCAAAACGAACTCCGCCGTACTCAAATACCGATAGCTTGTCCCCTGCCGAAAAGACCGAAGCCTCTCCGCCATAGGAAAACGGATGCATCTTCGCGTACTCAGCAACTTGTCTGCCACTGCCATCGACTGCAGCAAGAACATTGAATATTTTGTCGCCGCATTTCTGTGCATATCC
>SVMQ01000283.1 GCA_015067375.1 Oscillospiraceae bacterium
TGGTCTGTCAGCATAAAACTGAACATCATCTGCACCCCAAGCATCAGCGAATGGAAATCCCATACAATTGTCGGCTTATCAAGCAGGCGAATCGTATATGTTGGCGCAATGCCGCCAAAGGCTTCCATGCCCTCCTGCATCAGTCTCTTTTGGTCAGAAGTCAGATAATCATAATCTTCATAGTAGAGCATCGCTGTCAGATAGGTAAAAGCAATATCTTCAAATTGCTGCTGCATCCATTCATATCGTTCCGCATATTCTCTCTGGAAACTCATATTGACTGCCGTAGGCTTGTCGCTCATGGTCATAGCAAGCGCCAACATAACATGGTCATTGTGTACTGTCCACATGGATTCAACGCCACGCTTGACCACATCGGGCTTATCAAACGGGAAGAACAAATTTAGGTAATCCATTGTGGACATGGATTCTTCACGGATAAAATGATTCTTTGGCAGATATACCGCTTCATAGTCCATAAAGTTTGGCGTAGTAGGCAGGGCGGTCATAAGACCAAGCAGACCGTATTTTAACGCAAACTGCTGAATTGCCTTTTGGATTTCCTTATCGGATTTCTTTCCGCCTTTCATACGCCCGATATTGATGGCATCCAGAACGATATTCTGATACTCGCTCAACGGATCATAAATGCTCGGTTGTGCTTTTTCTGCCGGAGTCAGATATAATGTTCCGTCCTCCGCTTCTTTCCATTCATATTCACTGTATCGCACCCAGTTGGAACTGGTGCGTTCAAACAGGCTTCTCATATTCAAAACCTCCACTATGTATCGTAACCCATATAATTCACATTTATATTACTATTATACTTGCTTTTGCGATTTATTCAATAGATACGCCATTTTCTATCAGAAAATCCTTTTCAAGCAAGGTCAAGGGCTGTTTTGCCTGCACTTTTTCTGTAAGTGCTGCAAGCAGCTTTTTTCTTATCTTTTTCAGCATAGTGTTTCGCACCTTGCGGATATTGCGGTCACTCTGCCCTTTAATGGTTGCAATCCTTGTGGAACTGTACTGCCGCAGCGCCCACAGGAACAACAGGAACTTGTGATCCTCGTTTAGTTCTCGCAAGATATTTGACACATCCTCATCGGTTACAAGTTCATGTATGTCATAAGGGCAATAAAAGATGGAATCTATAAATTCGCCCTTTCGCTCCAGCTTTGAAAGCACATCATTTAAGGTATCGGGGAAATACAGGCCGTCCGCTGCTGCACCGTAATCAAGGGGAACATCGTCACCGCTTCGGTACAATTCGTGATAACGCTCCTTGCGCTGACGGTTGGCATCCAGCCTGTCATACCAAGCAACAAGATTTTCATAATCCCTCAGAGTACGGGCAGAGTCCTCCAGGCGTTTTAATGCCTGCGCTCGAAGCTCACGCTTCAGCAGCTTGCGTCCCGGCGGTTCTTCCCCGGTATCGTCATCGTCATCTTCAATGGGATTTACAGCGGCATCGGCTTCGATTTCATCAATGAGCCGCAGCTCCTTTGCAAGAGAGCGCTGTGTTTTATTATATTCCTCTGTCTCTGCTTCATCTGTATCCATATCGGCAAAGACAGTCTTTTCTTTTCGTTTCCTTCGCTTCTTTTGGGGAGGCTCGTCCAAATCCTCGTCAGCTTCGGTGGAATCTTCGTCATCGTTCCAAAGGGCGTTTTCATCTTCGTCCTCGTCATCGATTATGTAATCATAATCATCCGTATCGTATCCATCTTCATATCCGGTATCTTCTTCATAAAGATCGTCGTTGTCATACCTTCTGGGATCGTTGTTCACAGCCGAAACCTCCCTTCAAAAATATTTTTGAAATTTTCTTCATTTCTGCGAAAAATGGTTCCGCTAAACACCCAGTATTTCTCCTATTAGTGAGGGAGTAATATAATTTGTCTGTCTTTATATTACTACCGACACTAAAGAAAGGAGGAATCTGCCTATGAGCAAAACCAACCGTGAGCTGACCGCACGGGAGAAACAGCGTGTAAAGAAGCTGATTGTTTCCAAATGCGCCAACTACGACAAGGAGTACGGCTGCCTGCCACTTGACTGCGAGTGTCCTATGTTTGGTATCTGTTACACCAACAGCGCCCTGTGCAGACGCTTTCGCAATGCGCTGCTGCCTACAGCACCGGAGCTGCAAGCCGTATTCGAGCCGCAACCGCTGGCGGTCTGCAAAGAATGCGGAAAGCACTTCTCGGCACAGGGCAAACGAGTATATTGCTCGGACAAATGTGCCAGGGATGCCCGCCGCAGACAAACCGCAGCCAGAGTGCGTAAGCACAGGGAAAACAAGAAATAAGACACTATGTAACCGTTTTGCCCTCGAAAAGCCTTGTGCCGCAAGGCTTTTTTGAGGGCATTTCTGCTTGGGTAAGGTATTTATACCAAAACGCTGTTTTTAACCCCGCAAATGGTTACACTCGCCCGGAACTAAAACTATTATACTCGGAAACTATGAATTTTTCAATCTATGGAGGAAATTTGCCTATGGTAAAAAACGAAAACAAGAACTTTGCTTATACCACACACCGTATCGGCGGCACCACCTACAAGGTCAAGGTCGTGTTCAACGAAGGGGCCACCGAAACAATGGAAGATAAAATTTTGCGAATTATTCGTAATGAAGTAATAGATTCTGACGGAATTTGTGGTATAATGGATGCACCACAAATGAGCCGACAGTCTGAAAGGAGCGCCTAACTATGGCAGCATTACAGACTGAAAGCAAGATTACGGCATTGTACGAGAGACTTTCTCGTGACGATGACCAGATTGGCGATAGCAACTCTATCGTAAATCAGAAAAAGTACCTCGAAAGCTATGCCCAACAGAGAGGTTACACCAATATCCAGCACTACACCGATGACGGCTGGAGTGGAGGAAATTTTGAAAGACCTGCGTGGA